>JASHTH010000350.1 GCA_030040655.1 Acidobacteriaceae bacterium
CAGATGCTCAAGAACATGGCCGCGAATGGCGCTGGCGGAGGCCCGCAGCTCCTGCCAATCGGTCTTTTCGGCGACGAGTCTGGCGCGCTTGGACTGGATGACGTCCATGGCGTGGGCAACGTTCTTGCGCAGTTGCGGGTTGCGCAGCACCGGCAGCACGGCCTTGGGAAACGGCGGCGCATGAGTCGGATCGAGCACCACCCGAGCTGCCGCAGCGTAGCTCATGCCATCTCCTCCGCCGGCGAGCGTTCGGTGCTGGCCAGGATCTGCGCCATGTGGATAGTCTTCATGCCCGCGAATTGGCGGTGCATGGCGCCGCCCAGGTGCATCAGGCAACTGTTGTCGAGCGCGGTGCAGTATTCGGCGCCGGTGGCCAGCACGTCCTGCAGCTTGTCGGCCATCATCGCCGAAGAGACTTCGGCATTCTTGACCGAGAACGTCCCTCCAAAGCCGCAGCAGCGGTCTAGGTTTTGTAGCGGAACATGTTCGAGGCCGCGCACTTTCGCCAGCAGCCGAAATGGACGGTTGCCGAGATGAATCCCGCGCAGGCCGTGGCAACTGGCGTGGTACGTCACGCGGTGGGGGAAGTAGGCGCCGACATCGTCCACACCTAGCCGGTCGATGAGAAACTCGCTCAATTCAAAGACTTTGGGCAGAAACGCGTCGAGTTCTTTGCGTAGAGCCCGGTCGCCCAGCTCATCGACCAGCCCCGGGTACTGGTCGCGCACCATGGCCACGCACGACGAGGAGGGAATGACAATGCTTTCGGCATCCCCGTAAAGCCGGATCAGCCGCCGGGCTTGGGAAAATGCTTCGCGTCGGAATCCTGTATTGGCGTGCATCTGCCCGCAGCAGGTCTGGCCGGGATGAAACTCGACCGTGACGCCGAGCCGATCCAACAACCGTACGACCGCGCGTCCCGTCTCCGGATAGAGCGTATCGTTGTAGCACGTGATAAAGAGCGATGCGCGCATGGTGAGGTCAGCTTCCTCTGAGCGCCAAATGCGGAAGTGTCATGGTATTCGATAGAGATACGAATTGTCTATTGCAATCGACAAAGATTTTCCTTCGCCCTGGAAGGAAGAATTTTTGAGCCGGCCAAGGCGCGTAACGGTCCGGCGGAATACCCTAGCCTGGCAAGCGGAAGGATGAAGATCGGGCGATCATTGCGGTTCCACAGTTGCCAAACGTTGAAGCCAAAGGGGCCAAGTGGCTCTTTCCTGAAGAAACGAGCCACCTCGATCGACGCCCGAAAGTGAGTACATAGACCGGGGAACCGCGCTAGCGCGCCGGCGGCGCGGCAGCTTGGCGAAAACCTGCCCGTCCGGTTTCCTGGTAGAGGTCCGCCGGCGCTTCGACGGGCGGTTCGCGCAACGCGCCGGCTCTTCCCGGGAAAAAGGAAAGTCACCGTTGCTCAAGATTCGCCGTCTAACCGGTTGATTGTCCTGACTGCTTCACTTTTCTAACTGTTTTTGAATCTGTTACTCTTCCGATGATTCGCCTCGTAGTCTTTGCAGCAGGCGCGGCAACACGCAGGTTGAAATGAATCTCGAAACGGTAGGCGACTCGATGCGCAGGGCTTTCCCGGCATGCTTCGTGAGATTAAACAGCAATAGACGGTAGATTGAGAGGGGCCGGATCGCCGGTCAGGCGCCGAGATTCTCGGCAACTTCCCGTTGCTCTCGGGGTTTAGCTCCGAAGAAAGGCTTAGAACGTCCATGCCTCCCCATGGCAGGTTTTCCCTTGTTTTGGCGGCTAGCACCCTGCTCTTTTGTTTGTCTTCGTCGTTGATCGCTCAGGAGCCCGCACCGCAGGTGCGTATCGTCCAGCGCATCGACGAGCACAACCTGGTTACCCTCAAAGGCAATACCCACCCGCAGGCGCGCGCCGAGTTCGACCGCGGCCCAGTGAGCCCCGATCTGCCTATGGAGGGCCTGATCCTGGTCTTGCAGCGGAGCCCGGAGCAACAGGCCGCCTTCGACAAGTTCGTTGAGAGCCAAGCCGATCCCAATTCGCCGAATTATCACCGCTGGCTCCAGCCGGAGGAAGTGGGCGAGCGGTTCGGCGTGTCCACGGCCGATATCAATACCGTCGAGGGCTGGCTGCGGGGACACGGATTCACGATCGACGGCGTTTCCAACGATCGCATGTCGATCCGCTTCAGCGGCACCGCGGCCCAGGTCGAAGAGGCTTTTCACACCGAAATTCACAACCTCGATGTCCACGGCGTGAAGCACTTCGCCAATATGAGCGATCCAAAGATTCCGGCGGCGCTGGCGCCGGTGGTTGTGGGACCCAAGGCGCTGCACAACTTCCGGCCGCATCCGTTGCACAAGCTGGGCAGCAAGGCGCTCCTGAATCGGGAGACGGGCCATTGGCAACGAATCCCCTCCGAAAGCCCGACCCCGGACGTGACCTCGGCATTGCTCGCCCATCCGCTGTTTGGCATCAACGACCCCAGCGCCGGTCTGCTTGAAGACGTGACGCCTTACGATTTCGCGGCGATCTACAACGTGATTCCGGTGTGGAACAGTGGAATCGACGGCTCTGGGCAGACGATCGCGATCGCGGGGACAAGCGAGATCGACGCTAGCGACGTAGCGACCTTCCGCAGCGCATTCGGCCTGCCGGCCCTCAAGAGCGGCCAATTCACGCAGGTCGTGGCCGATGGAATTAATCCTGGCCAGTGCGGTGCGAGCCCAACGACCTACTGCACGGACAGCGACCAGGTGGAGAATTCGCTCGATGTGGAGTGGTCCGGCGGGGTCGCCAAGGGCGCGAATATTGTCCTTGTGGTCTCCGGCGAGAATTCGTCCGGATCGATCGACACGGTCTACGACTCCGCGCAGTATGTCGTGAACAACGCAACCGCGCATATCCTGAATGTGAGTTATGGTCTGTGCGAACTGTTCCAAGGTACGAGCGGGAACGCGGCCTATAACACTTTGTGGCAGAGCGCCAACACCGAGGGCATTGCGGTGTTTGTGGCTGCGGGCGACTCCGGCTCGGCCTCGTGCGACGAGGGGGGCGATGAGGGCGGCCAGAATGTGCCCTATGCGGCGGAGTATGGCCTGTCGGTGAGCGGCGTCGCTTCCACGCCCTACGACATCGCCGTAGGCGGCACGGATCTTTTCTGGTGCGATCCGGTTGCAACGACCGACAGCTGCTCCAGCGAGGCGGCCAAGTACTGGAGCACGAGCAACAGCTCCAACAAGGCGAACGCGCTCGGCTACGTTCCCGAGATCCCATGGAACGCTACGTGCGTGAACAAGGTGGCGATCGAAGCCGCAAACTATTGGGCCGGCCAATTGAATTACTACTACGGCACCGACTACAACGTGGGCGATGCCGAGCAATCGTGCAACTTCTCGGCCGATCCTACTGCGGAGGAGTATCTTGCCGAAGCCGGAGGCCCGGATCTCGCGGGATTTGTCGATACGGTTGGGGGAAGCGGCGGCAAGAGCAATTGTTCGACAAATAGCTTCAATCCGAATGGCTCGACGCCGCCCGACCCGAACATGTGCTCTTTTGGCTGGGGAAAGCCAGGCTGGCAAAAGGGTGTGACCGGAATTCCCAATGACGGGGGCCGCGACTTGCCCGACGTTTCGTTCTTCGCATCCAATGGATTCCTGGGCAGCGCCTTGCTGATCTGCGAATCGCCGGGCAACGCTGCGTGCACCTATTCGGATACTGCGGAACCTACCGCGCAGGAGATCGGGGGCACGTCGGGAGCTTCGCCGGCAATGGCCGGCGTGATGGCGCTCATCGACCAAAAGTCGGGGGGGACGTGGGGCAGTGTTTCTGTCGACACGGAACTCTACGCACTCGCGGCGAAGCAGAATGGCTCCATTTCTTCGGGGGCCTGCAGCGCGGAGAGTGTGAGGACTTCAAGCGGCTGCTACTTCAACGACGTTGACACGCAATCGAACATCCAGGCCTGCGACGCCGGCGCGTTAGGTGGGGACTCGCCAAACTGCCAGGTGATCCACTCCGGCGACGGCATCGGGACGCTCAAAGGCTGGTCGGCAACGCGCGGATTCGATCTGGCCACCGGGCTGGGTTCGTTGAACGTTGCCAACGTGGTCAACGCATGGCCGGCCGTGTCGGCTCCGGAGGTCTCGCTTTCGGCGGCCACGCTGGCGTTTGGCGCCACGGAGACGGCGACCAAGAGCGCTCCCAAGACCCTCACGCTCAAGAATAGCGGCAATGTTGAGTTGACCCTGAATGGAACGGGCGAGGGCATAAAGATCACGGGCACAAGCGCGGCCTCATTCCTCGAAACGAACAACTGCGGATCCAGCGTGGCCGCCGGCGCCAGTTGCACGATTACCGTAACGTTCGAACCCAAGGCGGCGGGCAATCTGGCGGCCACGCTCAGCATTGCCGATAACGCGACGGGATCCCCGCAGACGATCGCCCTTTCCGGAACGGGCGCGGCTGCCGCTGCCAAACTCTCTGAGGCCAGTCTCACATTCCCGGCGACCGCGGTGGGCAAGTCCTCGTCACTGCAGGTCAAGCTCTTGGACACCGGGAACCTGGCGCTCAGTTTGAGCGGAACGGGTAGAGGGATCTCGATCTCGGGTACAAACTTCCGGTCTTTCACGCAGAAGAACAACTGCGGTGCGAGCCTGGCGGTGGGAAACAGCTGCACCGTCACAGTGACCTTCGCTCCCCGGCAGGCTGGCCCGCTTTCGGCCGCGCTGCAGATCGGAGATAACGCAGCTGGCTCGCCGCAGAAGGTCACGCTGAAAGGCACGGGAGCGGGGCCTCAGGTGAGTTTCTCGAGGGGAAGCCTCGGCTTTGCCGCGACTTCGGTTGGCAAAGCGTCGGCAAAGCAAACGGTAACGCTTACGAGCTCGGGTACGCAGACGGTGAAATTCACCCGAATCGAAATTTCCGGAGCAGATCCTTCCTCATTCGTCGAGACCAACAATTGTGGGTCCAGCCTTGCGCCGGGCAAGAGCTGTGCGATCAACGTGACCTTCAAGCCGGCGAAGGCCGGCAAACTCTCCGCCGACGTTGTCGTTGAAGACAACGTGCTTGGGACGGTGCAGGAGGTCGCGCTGTCGGGGACGGGCAATTAGGGCAGTTTAAGAAATAGTGTGTCCTTTTGGAATGCTGCTCAAGGTCGCCGCTCCTTGCTGGTCGCGTCGACTCAGCGACCTTTCTTCGTCCACAGAATTTCTTGAACTGCCATAAGCCCATACAGGATTCTGACCGCTTGTATTCATGCCTAACCTTGTCCCTGACCAGGGTGATTTATCCATCCCGCCCTTGCGGCAAAGACAAAAGATGCCGCATGGATGGGGTACCCGAGCACGGGGGTGGAACTGCATTATTTCTCGAGCGCGTCCAAAGCCAAATTCAATTCGAGAACGTTGACGCGGGGCTCGCCAAGAATGCCAAGCTGCCGCGGCGTGATGTGCTGGGCGATCAGCACGCGCAATTGGTCTTCGGCCAGGCCGCGGGCTTTGGCGACGCGGGGCGCCTGATAGTAGGCGGCGTCGGGAGTGATATCGGGGTCGAGCCCGGAGCCGGACTGAGTGACCAGATCGATGGGAACGGGCTTGTCGGGGTTTTCCTTCTCGAGCTTATCGATGTCGCCTTGAATTCGCGTTGCCAGGGCCTTGTTCGATTGGGCGAGATTCGAGCCGCCGGATGGCGAGGTCGTGGAATCGGATTTGAAATCGGCGGCGTCGGAGTAAGCCGAGGCCGAGGGCCGCGGATGGAAATAGCGGTCCGAGGTGAAGCTCTGCGCCAGCAGTTCCGAGCCGATTACCTTGCCGTCTTTCAGGATCAGGCTACCGTTTGCCTGGCGCGGAAAGAGCACTTTGGCGATGCCGGTGACGACCAGCGGATAGATGACGCCGAAGAGGATCGTCACCAGGATCGTGTAGCGGATGGACGTTCCCCACACCGAGTGCGCTTTCGATCTCTCGGAATGAGAGGCTGCGTCGCTTTTGGGCCGCGCGATGGGCGTCGCTGAGGTTACTGCCGGATTCATGATGCTCTCCTTTACGCCATATGCGCGGCCACCAGAAGCATGTCGATGGCTTTAATGCCGATAAACGGGACGATTACGCCGCCCAGTCCATAAACGATCAGGTTCTGCCGCAGCAGCGCTTCGGCCGGCTTGGGTTCGTACTTCACGCCGCGCAGCGCCAGCGGAATCAGCGCCACGATGATGAGCGCGTTGAAAATCACCGCGGAGAGAATGGCCGAATGCGGCGAGTACAGATACATGATGTTGAGCACTTTCAGCACCGGAAAAGCCCCGGCAAACATCGCCGGAATGATGGCGAAGTACTTGGCGACGTCGTTGGCGATGGAAAAGGTGGTCAGCGCGCCGCGGGTCATGAGCAACTGCTTGCCGATCTCGACGATCTCGATGAGCTTGGTCGGGTTGGAATCGAGATCGACCATGTTGCCGGCCTCTTTGGCCGCCTGGGTGCCGGAGTTCATGGCCACGCCCACGTCGGCCTGCGCCAGCGCTGGAGCATCGTTGGTGCCGTCGCCGGTCATGGCCACCAGCTTGCCTTTGCCCTGCTCGCTCTTGATCAGGTCCATCTTGTCTTTGGGCTTGGCCTCGGCGAGGAAGTCGTCGACACCGGCTTCGCGCGCGATCACCGCGGCAGTGAGCGGATTGTCGCCGGTGATCATGATGGTGCGAATGCCCATGGCGCGCAGCCGCGCCAGCCGCTCCTTCAGGCCGCCTTTGACGATGTCTTTGAGGTAGATCACTCCCAGGGCGGTCGCGTTCTCGGCCACCACCAGCGGCGTGCCGCCGGCGCGGGCGATCTCTTCGACGTATTCGCGGACTTTTTGCGGCAGCGACGAGCGTTGGTCCTCGAGGAATCGCGCAATCGCATCCACCGAGCCTTTGCGGATGCGGGTGCCGGGCAGATTGACGCCGGACATGCGCGTCTGCGCGGTGAAGGGCACAAACTCGGCGTGAATGCTGCTCAGGTCGCGTCCGCGCAGGCCGTATTTTTCCTTGGCCAGCACCACGATGGAGCGGCCTTCGGGCGTCTCGTCGGAGAGCGAAGCGAGCTGCGCGGCGTTGGCCAGCCGCTCGTGGCTCACATCGGGCGCGGGCAGGAACTCCGTGGCCTGGCGATTGCCAAGCGTAATGGTTCCGGTTTTGTCCAGCAGCAGCGTGTTCACGTCGCCCGCGGCTTCAACTGCGCGGCCGCTCATGGCCAGCACGTTGTATTGCACCAGCCGGTCCATGCCGGCGATGCCGATGGCCGACAGCAGCCCGCCGATCGTGGTGGGAATCAGGCACACCAGTAGCGAGACCAGCACGAAAACGGTCTGCGGCGCGCTGGAGTAAATCGCGAACGGCTGCAGCGTGACCACGGCGAGCAGAAAGACAATGGTGAGGCCGGCGAGCAGGATGTTGAGCGCGATCTCGTTGGGCGTCTTTTGCCGCGTCGCGCCTTCCACAAGCGCGATCATGCGATCGAGAAAGGTTTCGCCGGGGTTGGAGGTGATGCGCACCTTGATCCAGTCGGAGAGCACTTTGGTGCCGCCGGTGACGGCCGAACGATCGCCGCCTGCCTCGCGAATGACCGGCGCCG
>JASHTH010000351.1 GCA_030040655.1 Acidobacteriaceae bacterium
TACCGCGAAATCGCCACATAAAACGTATTGGCGTCGGTCCCGGGATTGTGTTCGCTGATGTTGGCGTTGGAAAGATGCTGATAGCGATAGCCGATGGTGAACGACTGGCGCCGCTTGCGAAAGAACATCAATCCCGCTCCGTAATCGACGGTGTACATATATTGCGAGCCCTCCGGCGAGAGCACTCGGCCGTCAAAGTAGATAAAGCCTCCGTCGCCGGAGACGAATGGCTGCACGCGGCTTTCGGGGTAGAACGACGCGCGGAAGCCTACCGGGCTGACACCGCTGCCATAAAAGCGCTCACGAAGATTCTGGTTCAGCGGAAGCCCCGGCGAAGCCTTGGGATTCGGGTTGGGTTGATCCATCATGGCGAGGGCGGTCAGCTCGGGCGCGTAGCGGAAACTCCAACGCGTCGAGCTGGGATTGATCAAGTACGAATAGTTCACATCAATCGGCATGTACTTGATGTCGCTGGCATAGCCCCAGATATGGCCGCTGATGAGCGACAGTCCCCACCATGCGCCAAACTCGTGCACGCCGCCGTAGCGGGGCCAGGTGGGCAGATATTCATTTCTTCCGCGCGAAACCGCGCCCGCTCCTTCCGGCGGTTCCGGCGCAGCCGGATCCGTCGCTCTGAAGTGGTTGGATGCCGGCTGATCGCCGGGGGCGATGTCGTAGGGGCTGGGAGGCTCGCTCCAAAATGATTTCGTCTTCACCTCGCGGCCGTCACGGTACCATGGCGGCCGAAAACGCAGGATGTTCGCCGTTCCGCGCGCCGGCGTCAGAAAACTGATCAGCAACAGAGCGAACGGATTGCGCGGCTTCTCTTCGAGCTTTTGCGTGACGTAGCGATCCAGAATGTCTTCGGCAATCGTCCAGCCAAATCCGCCAATCGGCGTGGTCACCAGCTCCACGTCGCCGGTGTCATTCTGCACCTGGCCATTGACGATGTCGGTGGTGTGATCGCCGTTGTGGCCGACGCCGGCCTCGCCAAAAGGACCGAATTTCCACTCAAAACTGTAGGCGGCCGCATAGACCATCGCCACCAGGCGGCTGTGCCAATATTCGCGGTTATTGGCGAAGTCGACGGTCATCGCCCGCGGATCGTTCTGAATCCAGAGAAAGCTGGTGATCGATCCCATCATGGGATGGCCGACGTAATCGTCCAGGAAGGGATTGCCGTCGTGCCATTGTCCCCAGCGCCAGCCAAGATCGCTGTCGAACCAGCGCTGGAACCACGGCCCCGTCGTGGTTTCGAAGCGGTACCAGTAACCAGTGTAGAGATTGCCCGTATTCTGAAAGGCGTTATAGATCGCCGACGAGATGAGGAGCTGGCGCCAGTGCGGGCGGCACTCGGGCGCATGCGTGGTGTCGTCGGGACATTGGCTGATGGTGATCTGGGGACGAAATCCCGGCGATACGCCCCCGTCGATGACTTCCAACGCCGGCGCGGAGAATGCGAGCGATTCGGGCGAAGAGGTGGATTCGAATGCGGCAGCGGGTGCAATCGCCGGCGCAGGCGCGTCGGGAAGGTCGTTCTTGACTGCTTCGCCAGGATCGGTCGCCGCTGCGTCACCGGCGGGGATCGAAAGCAAAGGCTGAACCGGCGAAGCAGGATCGTGGCGGGGAACCTGGATTGCCGCAGCCTGTTCCGTTGCGGTTTGGGCACAACAGGCAGCGCCGAAAAGGAGCAGCGGGATGAGGACGGTCTTGGCAGGGCTCTTGATCCGCCTGTGGGGCGCAGGGGTTGGGTTCATGGTCAAGCGTTCCACTCCGCGGATTCGTTGTGAAGGAATCTACGCCTTCCGTGTTTTCCTTGCTTCATTGTCGATGGCTCAGTGGGGAGAAGCTGACATCAAGGTATTTGACCGGCATCGTTACCGTTCCGGTATGTCGCGCGCGTCGAAAGCCGAAGTTATTCCCCAATTCTACAGGACACGGAAAACCGGGCCGACGCCCAGGTTGATGCAGCTACGGTTCCTGCACGACCAGATCGTCGGCGAGGGTGAAGTGCACGATCGACTCCGCCGGAATGTCGAGATCTCGATTGCCGCTTGCGCCGGCAGCCGCGGTTCCCGCTCCACCGCCTACGAGGCCGCCGACCAGCAAGCCTACGCCGCCGGTGGCCACGCCGCCCACCAGCATGCCCAATCCGGCGCCGCCTCCGATCATGGCCGCGCTGCGCCTGCCTTTGCCCTTCTTGCTCTCAGCGAGATCGCGTGTGGTCAACGGATACGCCGTTCCGTTCAGCGTCATCGAGGTCAGGCGCAGCTCGAGGACCGAGCGGCCTCTGAAGTGCCCACGCTTGCGGGCTTCATCGACGACGCCCCCCACCGGCGTCCCTTTGGGCACGATCACGTTGTTATCGCTGGCGAGCACCGGCTCCACCACTTCCCCGGTGAATCTGTCGCCTCGACGCGCGGTTTTGACCCGGATGCGCTGATCGACGCGAATGGCCAGCGTGGCGCCTGCCGGGATACTGATGCTGGTGGGCGCCGGCGGAGAAGGCGGAGGAGGCACGGCCGAGACCGTCGGACCTGAAGGCGGAGGCGCCGGGCCGCCGGCGGGCGCCGGAGTGGTTGTCGTTGTAATGGCCTGGGTCGTCTGCCCTTGCGCCGGCGGCTGCACGACGGTTGTCGTTGTGGTTCCGTTCTTATCGACAGTCACCACTTGCTGCGCCTGGCCGGTCTTTGCCGCCTGCGCCTTGGCCTGCTCCAATGCTTTTTCCTCTTTGGAAGCGCA
>JASHTH010000352.1 GCA_030040655.1 Acidobacteriaceae bacterium
GCAAGGCCGAATCAGCCGCGCGCGAGCCGGTCGAGCACTTTGCCAAGGGGCGAGAGCAGCGTGAGCGCGAGCGGCATTTGCCCCACCGCGTGCGACGAGCAGCTCAGGCACGGGTCGAAGGCGCGGACGACGGCTTCAATGCGATTGAGAATGCCTTCGGTGAATTTGCCGTTCTTCACGTAGTGGCGCGCGGCCTGCAGAACGCCCTTGTTCATCGCCGTGTTGTTCTGGCCGGTGGCGATGACGAGGTTGGCCCAGGTGATGAGGCCGTTCTCGTCGACTTTGTAATGATGATTGAGCGTGCCGCGCGGAGCTTCGGCCTGGCCCGAGCCTTCGAGGCGATTGACGCCGGCCGTGGCGCGAACGTGCTTGTCGAGAATCAACGGATCGTCGAGCATGCGCTCGATGCGCTCGATGCCGTAGAGGATCTCGATGAGCCGCGCGTGGTGGTAGTGGAAAGAACCGTGAACCGGGCCGCGGGCAAGCTGCTTGAACTCCACCAGCTCCTTATCGGCCAGCGGCGTGCCCATGGTCCGCGCGATATTGAGCCGGGCCAGGGGACCCACGCGATAGGTCCCTTCGGGGTAGCCGAGCGGTTTGTAGTAGGCGAATTTGGTGTAGCTGTAGGGCTCTACCGCTTCGCCGATCACCTCAGTGAACCGGCGGGCCAGAATGCCGTCCTCGACGATGCCGCCCTGCTCGTCGATGAGCCGCAGGGCGCCGACGGTGAACTCGATCGACTCGTCTTCGTTGATCAGGCTCATGAAGTGCGAGGGGAAGTTGGCGAAGACGGAGATCTCCTGGCGGAAGGTGTCGGCGACCTGCTTGTACGCGTCGAGCGCCAGTCGAATATTGGCGTAGGCCTCGGGGATCATGGCCAGGATTTCGTCGCGCTTGGCCAAAGCCAGCGGCTCGGTGACGCCGCCGGCAACCACCCATCCGGGATGGATGCGCTTGTTGCCCAGCAGCTCGATGATGCGCTGCCCGAAGCGGCGCAGACCGATGCCGGCGCGGCCCAGCTCGGGGCGGGCCGCAGCCACGCCGAAGATGTGGCGCGTCGCAGGATCGGAGTCCATGCCGAGGAGCAGGTCCGGCGAGGAGAGATAGAAAAAGCTGAGCGCGTGCGACTGGATCATCTGCGCCAGATTCAACATGCGGCGCAGGTGCGCGCCGGCATAAGGGATGCGCACGGACATGATGGCTTCGCAGGCGCGAGCCGAGGCGATGAGATGGCTCACCGGGCAGATGCCGCAGATGCGCGCCATCAGGCTGGGCATCTCGTAGAACGGCCGGCCCTCGGCAAATTTCTCGAAGCCGCGCACCTGGGTAACGTGAAAGTGCGCGTCTTCGACTTCACCGTAGCTGTTGAGCTGGATGGTGATCTTGCCATGGCCTTCGAGGCGCGTGACCGGATCGATGACGATGGTCTGGCTCTTGCCGTTTGGTTCGACTTGCGATTGGGGACCGATCGGGATGGTCTGGCTCATGAGTCAGGCTCCAAAGCGGGTGAGGGCTGAGACTTCAAGGGGCGCACCGGTGGCCAGCGCGGTGAGCGCGGAATGAAAAGTATCGGCCGAGGGCGGGCAGCCGGGCAAGAACACGTCGACCTTGACGAACTCGTGAATCGGCCGCACTTTGCGCAGCAGTTGGGGCACGATGACGCAGGGAATCTGCGGCTGGGCGCTGGCGTTTTCGATGTAAGCGCGATCGAGAATCGCCTCAGGTCCGATGGGATTGCGCATCGAGGGCACGTTGCCGGCAACGGCGCAATCGCCCATGGCGACCAACGTCCTGGAGTACGCGCGAATTTTGCGGATCTTCTTCTCGTCCTCGACCGAAGCGACGGCGCCCTCGACCAGCGCGATGTCGACATCGTTGGGAAACTGCTTGGCGTCGACGATCGGGCTGTAGACGACATCGACCAGCTGGGCCAACGCAAGCAGCCGCTCATCCATGTCGAGGAACGACATGTGGCAACCCGAGCATCCATCGAGCCAGACCGTTGCCAGCTTGAGTTTGCTCATTGCGCCTCCCTCATCAGGTTCAGGCTGACCAGGAAGTCGGGGTACTTGGGATGCTCGGCGCCGATCTTGCTCTTGTCGAAAAGCGCCCCGGTGGGGCAGACCTGAACGCATTTGCCGCAGCGCGTGCAGTTGGAGCTGCCCCAATCCTGATGGAGATCGGTGATGACAAGGGAGTTGATACCGCGGCCGGAGACGTCCCAGATGTGCGCGCCTTCCACTTCCGCGCAGACGCGCACGCAGCGCGTGCAAAGGATGCAGCGATTGTGGTCGGCGGTGAATCGCTCGTGCGAGGCGTCTACGGGAAGCTCGGGATAGCGATATGGGAAGCGGATATGCGTGACTCCCTGCTTCTGCGCCAGCGTCTGCAGTTCGCAATGGCCATTGGCCACGCAGACCGAGCAGATATGGTTGCGCTCGGCGAAGAGCAGCTCCAGGATGGTGCGGCGATGGCGCTTGAGCCGGTCGGAGTCGGTGGCGACCGACATGCCCTCGAAGACAGCGGTGACACAGGCGGGCTGCAGCTTGTTGCTGCCCTTGATTTCGACCAGGCACAACCGGCAAGCGCCCACTTCGCTCAGCCCATCGAGATGGCAGAGCGTGGGAATCTCGATGCCGTTCTCGCGCGCCACTTCGAGAATGGTCTGACCACGACGGGCGCTGACTTCGTGGCCGTCGATTTCCAGTGTTTTGACATCGGTGTCGTTCATGCCACCACCTCCGCGGGAACCTGCAGGCCGCAGACGCCGGCCGGGCATCGCTTGTGCACAATGTGCTCGACGTATTCGTCACGGAAGTACTTGAGCGTGCTGAGGACGGGATTGGGGGCCGTCTGGCCCAGGCCGCAGAGACTGGCCTCCTTGACGGTGGCGCAGAGATCTTCGAGCAGCACCAGATCGTCCATGGTGGCGCTGCCGTCGCAGATGCGCGTGAGCAGCGTGTACATCTGCGCCGTGCCGGCGCGACAGGGGATGCACTTGCCGCAGGACTCGGTCATGCAGAACTCGACAAAGAAACGGGCCACGTTGACCATGCACGAGGTGTCGTCCATGACGATCATGCCGCCCGAACCCATGATGGAGCCGGCGGCCATCAGCGCGTCGTAGCTGACGCCCAGGCCCATCATTTCGGCGGGAATGCAGCCGCCGGAAGGCCCGCCGGTTTGCACGGCCTTGAGTTTGTGGCCGCCGGGCACGCCCCCGCCGATGACATCGATGATCTCCCAGAGCTTGATGCCCATGGGCACTTCGACGAGGCCGGTGTTGGCGATTTTGCCGGTGAGCGCGAAGACCTTGGTGCCCTTGCTGCGCTC
>JASHTH010000353.1 GCA_030040655.1 Acidobacteriaceae bacterium
TAAGGGACTTGGGGACTAAGGGAGCATAGGACGGAGGGAACAGGGGATCCTTAGTAGCTGATCATTCGAAACTGATAGCTGATAGCCGAGAGCTGATAGCTAAAAGCTAAGAGCTAGAAGCGAGCGGCTGTTTTTGAGGGAAGCCGATGCGGTGGATGGATCGTTTGACCATGAGAATGCGGATGCTTTTCCGGCGCCAGGACGCTGGTCTGCGCCTCGACGATGAGTTGAAATTCCATATCGAGCGCCAGATCGCCGAGAATCTCGCCGAGGGCATGACTGCCGCCGAAGCCCGCATCTCCGCATTGCGCTCCTTCGGAAACCCCGCGCTTTTTCGCGAAGAGGCGCGCGCCACTTGGAGCTGGGGCTCGGTCGAGTCAATCTGGCGCGACTTGCTCTACGGCGTGCGCGGTCTGTTGCGTGCGCCCGGCTTTGCGCTGATTGCGATGACTGTAATGGCGCTCGGCATCGGCGCCAACATCGCGCTCTTTACCGTTGTGCGCAGCGTGCTGCTCGAGCCGCTGCCGTACGCCGACCCAGGCCGGCTGGTTTCGCTCTACGAGAACGAAATCGGGGGTCATCAACCTTCTCCCTGGTGGCTGCCGGTGGACGCGGGCAGCTTTTGGGAGTGGCAGCGAACGGCTCAGCCGATGGCGCAGTTGGCCCTGGTCTCGCCGTGGCAGCAGTACAACGTCTCCGCCGAAGGGAACAAGCTGCCGGAAAAAGTCGATGCCGCGTGGTGCTCATGGAATTTTTTTGCGACACTCGGCGCGCAGCCGGCGCTGGGCCGCGGATTCACGGCAGATGACGACAGGCCGGGAGCGCCCGCTACGGTCATCCTGACAAACTCGTTTTGGAAGCGGCGCTACGGCGGCGATCCGGCGATCGTCGGCAAAACCGTCTGGCTCGATGCGCGGCCGTTTACGGTGATCGGAGTGCTTCCGGCTTCGTTTGTGTATGCAAGCGCATTCGGCGGCAACTCGATGCAGGTGTGGACCGCAGCAGGACAAGAGGCGCCGTCGTCGCTGCAGCACACCTTTGACGATCACGAGTTTCTGGTTGTGGCGCGGCTACTTTCCGGCGAGACGCTGACTGCGCTGGTGAGCCGGTTGGACGCGCTGCAAAAACAGATCAAGAAGCAGCACCCCGGTCCCTCGGTACACGATGGCGTCAGTGGCCGGTCGATGCTCGACGATGTCGTGGACAACTACAAGACTCCGCTCTACGCGCTGCTGGCCGCCACCGGATGCGTGCTGCTGATCGCGTGCATGAATGTCGCGGGACTGCTGGTGGCGCGCGCGGCGGCGCGCAGCAAGGAGCAGGCGATCCGTTCGGCGCTGGGCGGTGGGCGGCTGCGCCTGTTGCGCGAACGGATCATCGAGAGCCTATTGTTATCGGCCGCGGGCGGTGGGCTTGGGCTGCTGCTGGCCTGGGCCGCGCTCGGGTGGTTGGTGCATGCGCGCAGTGACATGAACCGCATTGAAGCCATCCACATGGATGGTGTGGTGGCCTTGTTCACCATCGGCGCCATAGCTTTCTGCGCGCTGTTCTCCGGCATCGTCACCACGCTGAGTGCCGGCGGGAAGCATATTCTCGCCGCACTGCAGGAGTCGTCGCGGGCGCACAGCGGGGGCGCGTCGCGCGCCGGGTTGCGCCGCGTCCTGCTGGCGGCGCAACTGGGAATCACGGTTGTGCTCCTGGCGGGCGCGGGGCTGTTGCTGAAGAGCTTTCAACGGCTGCGCTCGACCGACATCGGCGTGCCGGCCGACAACGTTCTCACCATGCATATCAGCCTACCCGAGGCGCGCTACAAGCAGCCGGTGCAGCAGGTCGCGTTTTTCGAAAATCTCATCGGCCGCGTGCGCGCGATGCCCGGCGTGACCGCTGCCGGACTGGTGAGCACGGCGCCGGGCGAGGGCTGGGGCGGCGATCATCTGATGAGCGTTGTCGAACAACCGTCGCTTTCCAAAACGGATGAAACGGATTTGTTGGCGCGCGGCGCCGACCCCGGCTACTTCGCGGCGATTCAGCTTCCGCTATTGCGCGGCCGTACCTTTACTTCCGACGAGCGGTTGGAGCGCGCGCATGTGGCGGTCATCAGCCAGTCGGCGGCGAAGGCGCTCTTCGCCGGCGAGGACCCGATCGGCAAGCATCTGAAGGACGATTTTGGCGGCGGGGTCTACGAAGTAGTTGGAGTGGTGGGCGACACGCGCTGGACCGTCTCGCTGCCGCCCCGGCCCACATTGTACTGGCCGATCTATGGCAACGATTACAGCGTTGCCACGATTGTGGTGCGCTCCACGCGCGATGTGGAATCGCTGGCCATGCCCATCGAGAAGGTCGTCGGCGCGCTGGATCGCGATCTTCCTGTTTCCGACGTGATGACTCTGCGCGAGGCCATCGGCAATTCGACCGTCGACTCGGAGTTCGACTCGGTGCTGGTGTTTGCCTTCGCATCGATCGCATTGCTTCTCGCCGCGGCCGGACTGTATGGCGTGCTGGCGTATCTCGTCGCGCAGCGTACGGGTGAAATCGGCATCCGCATCGCGCTCGGCGCACGGCGCGAACAGGTGCTGCGCCTGATGCTGCTCGACGGCCTGCGCCCGGCGTTGTTCGGACTCGCTCTCGGGATCGCCGGAAGCGTCGTCGCAGTACAACAGATCAAGTCGATGCTCTATGAGACCGAGCCGCTCGATCCGGCGATCTTCGTGGCCGTCGCTGCGACGCTGCTTGCCGTCGCCGCCCTGGCCTGCCTGGCGCCGGCGTGGCGCGCTTCGCGGCTCGATCCGATGCAGGCGCTGCGGACGGAGTGAAGTGAGGGACTGAGGGACGAAGGGACCAAGGGACAAAGGGACAAAGGGAACAAGGGAACAAGGGAACGAGGGAACGAGGGCACAAGGGAACGAGGAAGCTATCAGCGAATAGCTAAAGGCTGAGAGTTGCGAACTTAGAACTTTGAACGATGGACTGGAGCAGGAAGATGAAACAGCCCATTCGGTTGCGAATTTTAAAGGCCGCTGCGGCGATAGCGCTCTCCGTCTTTGCGGTCATCTTTGCGTCTCAGCATGCTAACGCGCAGGCTGCTCAAACCTCGGCGCCCGCGGCTTTGAGCCCGCAGAGCTTCCCGCTGGTCGACACCGAGAATCTGATCGTTACCGGCGGTACAGCGGAGGCGGTCGAGTACCAGGGGCGCAAAGCGGTGCGCTTGGCCACACAGCCCAACAAGGAGGACGTATTCGCGTTTCTCAAAGGGGTGCAGATTCAGGACGGAACCATCGAAGGCGACATCGCGTTGAAGATCACCACGCCGCCGGGTGTGCGCATGCCCGGCTTCGTCGGCATCGCCTTTCGCGCCCGGCCGGATACTACGCACTACGAAATGTTTTATCTTCGTCCGGGGAACTCCCACGCCGAGGACCAGGCGATGCGCAACCATTCGGTCCAGTACGTTGCCGCGCCGGGATTCGACTGGTATATGCTGCGCCGGCAGTGGCCGTGGATCTACGAATCGCACGCCGATCTGCAGATGGAGACCTGGACAAAAGTGAGAATCGACGTCCACGGGAGAGCAGCCAGGCTTTATTTGAACGGCTCCGAGAACCCCAGCTTGATCGTGAATGGCTTGAAAGGCGAAGACCTGCTGGGCGGCGTGGCTCTATGGGGCTATGCCGGAGAAGAGGCCTATTTTTCCAACTTCAAGGTGGCTCCCGCAAAGGCCCAGCCGATTGCGAATGACGGCGAGCCGGCGGGCGTCTGGAATGTCGTCTTCGCCAGCGACTACGGCCGCTATGAAGGATCGATGGACCTCCATCGCGATGGCGATGCGGTCAAAGGCACATGGACCGGCGCCTTCGGCCAGAATCTGTCGCTGAGTGGCAGGTGGCGCAACGGCTATGTCGAGCTCACCTTTAACGGCACATGGGACGACAAGCCGCCGGCTCCCATGACCGCGACCCTGGCCGGATGGATCGACGGGGATTCCGCGACAGGACGCATGAAGGTGGAAGGCCGCGCCGATGGCCAATGGACCGCTACGCGGAAGAGAGAATAGGGAACAGGGAACAGGGAATAGGGCTTAGGGCTTGGGAAGCACTTCCAAACGGAGTTATTTATGCACTGGCTGAATCGACTCAAGATGCGAATGAGAATGCTGTTCCGACGCGGCCACGAAAGCGCGCACCTCGAGAGCGAGCTGCGCTTCCATCTGGACCGCCAGATCGCCGAGAACTTAGCCGCCGGTATGAACGCCGAGGAGGCGCGCGCCGCGGCGATGCGCGCCTTCGGTAATCCGACACTGCTGCGCGAACAGGCGCGCGCTTCGTGGAGTTGGGCTTCGATTGAGCCTTGGGCGCGCGACCTGCGCCTGGCCGCACGGGCGCTCTTTCGCTCGCCCGGTTTCGCATTCATCGCCATTGTGGTGATGGCGCTCGGCATTGGCGCCAATGTGGCGCTATTTACCGTGGTGCGCAGCGTGCTGCTCAAGCCGCTGCCGTTCGAAGACCCCGACCGGCTGGTGATGCTGTATGAGGCCGGCCTGCATGAGGATGACCCGCCCGGCTACAACGTCGTTTCAGGCGGCATGTACGCCGAGTGGAAGAAACAGAATCGCACCTTCAGCCATCTCGCCCTGGTGCAGGCAGGCCAGGCCGATCTGGCGGCGTCGGGCGGGCAGCTGCCGGAGAGGCTCGACGACGCGGAGTGCTCGTGGGAACTGTTCCGCACGCTGGGCGTGCATCCGGCGCTGGGCCGCGACTTCACCGCCGCCGACGACAACCGCTCCGCCAACGGCACGGTGATCCTGAGCTCAAGCCTGTGGAAGCGGCGCTTTGAGTCCGACGCGTCGATCGTCGGCAAAGACATCTACATTAACGCCATTCCCTACACGGTCATCGGCGTGATGCCCGCGTGGTTCGCCTTTCCCGACCCTACGACGCAGATTTGGATGCCGGTGTACCGAAACAAGCCCGTGGAGATGATGGAAGCGCTCGACTTCCACATGTTTCGCGTGGTGGGTCGGCTCAAGCCCGGAGTGACCCAAGCGCAGGCGGTGGCCGATCTCAGCCTGATTTCGCGTCGCCTTCACAACACGCATCTCGACGATCCCTTTGTTTTCAGGAGAGCGAACGCGCGGCCGCTTCTGGAACACTTGGTGGGCGACGTGAAGAAGCCGCTTTACATCCTGCTCGCGGCCACCTGCTGCCTGCTGCTCATCGCCTGCCTCAACGTGGCCAATCTGCTGGTGGCGCGCGCCGCGGCGCGCCGCAAGGAGCTGGCCATCCGCACCGCGATGGGCGGCGGATGGCTGCGCCTGATGCGTGAAAGGTTGATGGAAAGCCTGCTGCTTTCAGCCGCGGGCGGCATGCTGGGGCTGCTGTTGGCCTCTGCCGCGCTCGCGTGGCTGGTGAGGACACGCACGGACATCAGCCGCATCGACTCCATCCAGGTCGATGGCGTAGTGGCGGCTTTCACTCTCGGCATCATCGTACTGTGCGCGCTGTTTTCAGGCCTGATCGCGGCCTTCAGCGCCGGCA
>JASHTH010000354.1 GCA_030040655.1 Acidobacteriaceae bacterium
GACTGCACAAAGGGTCACAGCAATTTGCGGGTCCTTTGCTTACTCCCATCCCCCCGACCCCACGATCCCCGCCCAGTACCAGGGGTGCGTGCTTTGGCCGGCGGCGCGCCGCTCGAGCAACACCGTGCGCGAGGAGTTCCACACGGCGTCGGCCGTCGAAGCGTGGCGGGCGAGCCTTTGCGAGTAGAGCTCGCGCATAAAGCGCCGGGTGGCGTTGTCGTCCACGGGCCAAAGCGCCATCACGATGCTGTGCGCGCCGGCGACGCGAAATGCGCGTTCGAGTCCCAGCACGCCTTCGCCATCCTGCAGCACGCCGTTGCCGGTGTTGCAGGCCGAAAGCACGGCCCAATCGACGCCGCTCAAGTCCAGCGACGCAATCTGCTGCGCCGTCAGGATCGCGGCCTCGTGGCTCTGGTTGGCGCCGGCGAAAACCAGACCCGAGTGCAGCAGCGGATTGCCGTTGCCGCAGCTTTTGTCGAGAACGAAGGCGTGCGTCGCCACGTGGAGCACGCGGCTGCGCTCGGCTTCGACGAGAAATCGATCGCGCGTGGCATCGGCTCCCACAATCAACGACGAAGTTTCCCCGCGATTCCAGCGGCGCCAAGCCGAGTCGATCTCGGAGACTTCGCGCGCGGAACCGGGCAGTGGGCCAAACTGGAGGCTGCGGAGCTGATCGCAGGTCACGGGGGCATCGCGCAGGGGCGAAGGAGGCTGGTCTTCCCGCTGCTGGGCCGCGGGCTGCTCATTGACGGTCAGATCGAACTGCGGGCTGCCGATGGCGAGAAGCCCAGCCTTCTTGGTCGCTGCATCGACGGGAATCAGATCGCGCTCACTGGTGAGGATATGAATCACCGGTCCGTGTTCCACAAGGTATCCCTTGCCATAGGGAAGGCCGCCGAAAGGAATCAAATTCAAATCGCCGTCCGGGACTACGAGGACCAGCTTCGCGGTTCCGGTTTCGGACTGCAGCGGATCCCAAACCTGCTTCCGCAGTGCAAGCGCGGCCTGGCGCCAGGCGCGTTCGTTGCGGACCGCGCCCAGCCCGCCGGAATGAGCTTCGGTGTCGGCAGTGGCACGGGCGCGCTGGACGAGCGCGTCGATCGGCGCGGCTTGACCAAGATCGAAGACGCGAATACGGTCCGAGCCGGGATGGAGGGTGAACGCGGCGTAGGAGCGCGCCGTGTGCGACAGCATCTTTCCCGGCTCGAACGAGCGACGGAGGTACTGAACGTACGAGACGAGCACCGCGTGAGCCGGCACGTGTCGGCGCAGGTCGGCCAACTCGACGGTGCGCGCGCGTTGATCGTCGCGAAACTGCAGACTACGCTCGGCCAGCTGCCGCTCGATGCGCTCCATGTGGGCGATCGCGTCGCTGTAGGTCTGTTCCGAGCCGGCCGCATTCTGCGCAGCTCCGGTTGAGGCCAGCGCAGCGGCGCGTTCCTTGTCCAACTCGGCGAGCAGAGCGGCGATCTCGGGGTCCTTATTGCGATTCAGGCTCGCTTGGCGTTTGGCCATCTCCTCGGCGACGAGGGCGCGCGAGCGAATCACCTCCTGGTAGACCGGGTCGATGCCCAGCTCGGGATGAGCGACGACGAGGGAAAGCCCATCGTCCAATCCAGTGGCAAAATCGGCAGCCAGCGTCAGCGCCTGCCGCTCGGGCAGCACGCGCACGGCCAGGGTGAACGTCTCCCGGCGCGTGCGGTGTGAATCGAGATCCAGATTCAGGGCTTTTGCCGAATCTCCCGACGCAGCCAGCTCCGCGGCATAGACCCGTTCCACTCCCGCCGTGCGCGTGTGCTTCTGGCCGTACCACTTGCGGAAAAGCGCCAGGCCGGATTCATACTCGGCGGCTGCCTCGGCGAACTTGCCGGCGCGGGCATAGAGCTCGGCCAGATTGATGGTCGCGTAGCCTACTTGAATGCTGTCCGCACCGTAGATCTCGTTGCTGAGGGCGAGAGACTTCTTCAGATGCGGCAGCGCCTCATCGGGCTGTTTTTCGCGAACGAAGAACGCTCCCGCGTTGCTTTCAAGAATGGTCATCGGCGCGGATGGCTTCGCCTGCCGATCGACGATCTCGATCGACTCCAAGACCGCGGCCCGCGCGCCGGCGTGGTCGTCCAGTCTGAGGCGAATCTGGGCCAGGTCCTGCAGCATCGAAGCCAGGTACACTTCGTTTTCGGTGTGCGAGGCGCGAATCGCGGTAACTGCGGTCTCGGCGGCGTGCAGGGAGCAGGGCAGATCATTGAGCTCCCAGCACAGCTTGTCCAGGGCATCGGCGGCCTCGGCCATCGGACGCGTACCGGGCGCCACGCGCTGCGCGATTTCCAGCGCCTGCTCGGCCATGGGCCGGCCTTTTTCCGGCTGGTCTCCGGCGAGATAGACCTTGGCTTCGCCGGTGAGAGCCTCTACATAGAGAATCGACTCCTTGCCGGCGATGGCATCGCTCATCGCCACGGCCCGCTCGGCCATTTCCATGGTTTCGGCGCTCGTTTTGCGGCCCACGCATTCGCGCTGCACGAGCAAAAGCAGCGCGTCGACGACCTCGGGCGTGTTGCCCGGATGCGCAGCCTCGGCCGCGCGCAGGCCTTCCCGTGCTTCCTCCACGGGGTCGGGAGACTTAGGGTTTTGCGCAGCCGATGGCTGCGGCTTCAACGCAGGGCAAACGAGCAGGCACAGAAGGATCGCCGCGCATTTGGCACACAACAGCGGAGCCGCGCACAGAGCTGACACCGCGGCGGGCAAGTTCTCGGGCTTCCGGCCCAATGTGCGTTTCAACGGGCCAAGATCTCCGGTTTCTCGGCGCTTTCGTCTGGCGGTTCGTTGAGGAGTTGCCGGACCTCGCGATCTTCTTCGCGCGCGCGCTGCTGTAAATCCCCCTCCAGCGCGATGGTCTGCATTAGGTAGCGATGCGCCGCGGCCGGATTGTTCATGGCGAGCGCGATCTGGGCTTCGTAATACAGGGCCGATTCCTGTTGCGGCGAGTCGCCGGCCGACGCAACTTCTCGCATCCCCGCCGCAGCTTCCGGCAGGTGGCCCAGGCGCATTTCGCACGCCGCGCAATAGAATCGGGCGGCGCGTGCATCTTCAGACTGCGCGGATACTTTGGCCAATTCACCCGCCGCGTTGCGGCAGTCCCCTTTCTCGTAGTCCCTCATTCCCGACTCAAACTGCACGTCTCCCTGGGCTCCACGCAGATGCGGCGCAACAAACGGCGGCAGCGCCAGATCGGCCAGTTGCGAGGATCTCCGCGGAGAATGGGAGGAGACGGCAGGCGGACTGGGCGTGCTCGGAGGCGAAGCCGGTTGAGGCGCCGCAGTACGCGCTATCGGCGACGGTCTCGGCCCGGGATAAAGCGCGCGAAAGGAAAAGATGGCGGCCAAGAGCAGAGCCGCGGCTGCGGCGCCTAGGGCCCAGGTCTTGGACGGCAGGGTCAGCAGCCCTTTTCGGGCCGGTTTTGGGCCCTTATCCGCGGGAATCCTCGCGAGAGCCGCGCTCACCGCTTGAAGATCCTCCAGGTAGGCCAAGCAAACGGGGCACTCAAAGAAATGGGCCTCAAAGAGCTCCATCTGACGCTCGGGCAATGTGCCCTCGATGTACGGCAAAGCGCAAAGTTCGGCAGGTGTTCCATTACAGCTTTTCATGGGTTCTGCCCCGTGACAAGGTGGATCGCAGACGTGGATTGTGACCGGGCGCGTATCGAATCCATCACCTTCCGTGTGGCGCGCAGCTTTCGCTGCCGCACCACCTCCGGTTTCAGCAGCAGCGTTTGCGCAATGACTCCCGGCTTGAGGCCGTCGATCAGCGTCATTTGCAGGATCGTTCGATCGATGAGGTCGAGGCCCGCGATGGCGTTCATGGCTGCCGATTCCCGTTCCGCATCTTCTAGCTTTGAGGCAGCGGCGCCCAGATCCGGCAGTTCGTCGGGAAGTTCGAGCGAATCGGGCTGTCGCGCCAGGGCGCGAAAGTGGCTGTTGAGCAGATTGCGGGCGATGCCGTGCACGAACGCGGTTAACTTCGCTGGGTCGCGCAATTGTCCGCGCCGCAGTGCGCAGATGGCTTCGATGAGGACGTCCTGCACGAGATCGCCGGCGAGGTCCGGATTACGCGTCCGGGCCAGCAACATGGCGCGCAGCCTGGGGAGATAGCGGTCGACGAAGGCCTGTTCCGCGTTGCGGTCTCCTCGAGCGGCGGCCTCGGCCAAGCGCGCTTGATCCTGGTCGGACGGTTCAGGCAGTATCCAATCTTGGCCATTGTGTTCGCCGCTCATCAACGCTGCCTTTCGTGGTCATGAGCAATTCTTGCGCTCATTTTCTCATGCGAGCTGAAAAGGGATCGAATTGGCCGTACTGGCTGAAAGCGAATGGTGCAGGCCCTTGCAGGCCCGTTTCAGGAGGATACGTTTACAAGCTGTAAATCAAAGGTTCAAAAGACCGTAGATTGACTCAAGAGGACTTTCTCTTCGAGAAAAACTCGCGATCTGAACTGCCTAATTTCGATTGCGCATCTTGCCCGATAGGTAACCGGCGATTTGGTCCATCAAGCCCGCCATAGGCAACGAGGACACTTATCCCACGCCGTTGCTCGAATGACAAAAACTCCATCCCCGAGACGGATCTGATACTCCGGATCGACGGATTAACGGGCGCGGGCGCGCGACGCACCGGCTCCGGTGCCTTTGCGAGCCGTGTAGCAATCCCGGCAATAGACCGGACGATCCCCGCGCGGTTCGAACGGCACCGTCGTGGGCTGGCCGCAGCCGGAGCAGATCACAGGCGTTCCCTGAGTCGGAGCCGCACGGTAACCGGAACCCCCTCCCTGGTCGTTCTTTTTGGCCTGACGACAAGGCTTGCAGCGCTTTGGTGTCGAAAAACCACGTTCTTGAAAAAACGCTTGATCCGCAGCGGTGAAGGTAAAGTCTTGCCCGCAGTCGCTGCAAGTGAGTTGAATATCTCCGGCCATGGGGTTCCTCGTGTGGAGATTGTAAGGCACAATCCATGCTTTTCGCGCAAGGAATCTTCTGGATGATAGAAAAGTTCATCGAGAGAGCGGGAAATCTCTTAGGTAAACCTTTCCTTTGGTTGCCCGGCCGGGCAGAATAGATTCGTCCCCCGCGGGAAGATACGCAAAATGGAAGAGCCGCCGGTCTTTCGCAGCGAAGAATCCAAGGCGTTGGGCACGGAATCCGAAGCGGAAACCATCCGCCGAATCCTGGCCGGCGAACGCAGCCTCTTCCATGACCTGATTCGCCCCTGCGAACGGCCGATCTACCTGCTGCTCGTTTCGCTTTTGAAAAATGAGGCCGAAGCCGAGGACGCAGCCCAGGAAACCTCAATCAAGGCTTACTTGAATTTGCGGAACTTCCGCGGAGACTCGCAATTTCGCACCTGGGTACTCTCCATTGCGCGGAACGAGGGCCTGGGCCGGCTGCGCAAGCTGGGAGCGCGCCGAGAAGACTCGCTCGATGCCGGCGCCGATGAACAGACCGGCGACTTTACTCCGGCCATTCTGACCAGTTGGCGTGAAGTCCCGGCCGATGCGCTGGAGCGCAAGGAGCTGGGAGCACTGCTGCGCAAGGCCGTGAACGGGCTGCCGGAGATTTACCGTAACGTTGTTCTGCTCAGGGACATCGAAGAAATGGATGTAAAGGAAACAGCGGTCGCGCTGGGCATAAGCGAAGGAGCGGTCAAGGTGAGGCTCCACAGGGCCCGCGCCCTGCTGCAGAAATCGCTGGCGCCGCAGTTGGGAGCGTTCGCGCCCAAACGGAAGGGGTGGTTTGGGGGGCGCACATGAGGATCGATTGCCAACACGTGTGGAGCTACATCTCGGCGTATATCGACAGCGAGGTGGCGGCGGAGTTGCGCGCCGAAATCGACCGCCATCTGGAAACCTGCGAGATCTGCGCCGCAGTCCTCGACTCCACGCGCAACGTCGTTGTGTTGATCGCGGACGACCGTGTCTTCGAGCTGCCCGCCGGATTCACCCAGCGCCTGCACGACCGGCTCGCCCGGGAACTGGAGCTTGCCGGCCCTTGAAGGCGGAGGTCTGAAAGGGTGGAATGACGATCGAGGCTGCCCGCTCCTGGGACCGAATCTAAACAATTTGGGCATGTAATTCTGCCGGCGGATTGTTCGGACTCAATTCCGACTTGCGACTTTCGTAACTGGATCGCACATTGACAGCATCCTTGCCACGGAACCATCCTTTTGTACGGTTTTTTCCCTCGCCGGCGCATCCGCGCGAAACGGCGCGCTGCATTTCATCACAAACAAGCGAGACGACGAGCCGGCGCAAAGCGCCTTCTTTCGAGGAGCCCTCCCCATGCAGCGAATCTCATGCACGCTGGCGATTGCGGCCGCAATCGCCCCGGCAATTCTTCATGCGCAGGATTTCAAAAAAAACGTCATCTACCAGATCGTCACCGACCGGTTCTATGACGGCGATACCACCAACGACAATCCCGCCGAAAGCCCCGGCCTCTTCGACTCGACACACACGCAATGGCAGGCGTACTGGGGCGGCGACTTCGCCGGCATCCAGCAGCAGCTTTCCTACATCAAGGGCATGGGCGCGACCGCGATCTGGGTCTCGCCGGTGGTCAACAACGAAAACCTGAACTGCGCCAGCTCCGGAATTTCCGCGCCCTACCATGGCTACTGGGCGCGCGACTTCATGAATATCGAGGAGCACTTCGGCGACAACACGAATTCCTTCGCGGCTTTTGACAGCCTCGTTTCGGCGCTGCACTCGAACAACATGAAGATCATTGTCGACGAAGCGAATAACCACTCGAATCCGGATAACTGCGGCGAGATGGGCTCTCTCTATAACAACGGCACGTTCATGGCCGCGGCCAACAACGACCCCAACGGCTACTTTCACCACAACCCCGATATCTCCAA
>JASHTH010000355.1 GCA_030040655.1 Acidobacteriaceae bacterium
GAAATAATTGGCTCCTCAGGTAGGACTCGAACCTACAACCCTTCGGTTAACAGCCGAATGCTCTGCCATTGAGCTACTGAGGAGTGTCGAGGCGAGATTGTCCTTTACCAAGGTAGCAGAGAGGGCCGTGAGCGTCAAAGAGAGACGAGGCCGCGTCGCGGCACGTCCGATTTCCATTCAACAATGGTCGCCCGAGCACTGCAGGCGGGGCCGAATTGGAAGAGCCCTGCGAAATGTAAGATGGGAGTGAAGTACCGAGGAGGCCCAATGCCGCGAATCTCCCGCCTCGACCGAAGTGAAGTCAGCCCCACGATCGCAACCCTGTATGACAAGGCTTTTGCGCAGCGCGGAAACGTGCCCAACATGTTCCGTACCATGGCGCACCGGCCGGAGATCTTCGCCACCATGCAGGCGCATTTCGATGCGGTATTGAATACGGGCACCGTTCCGACCCGGCTCAAGGAGCTGATCATCGTTCGCACCAGCCAAGTCAACCAGACGCCCTACTGCCTGGCCAGCCATACCAGGCTCGCCGAAGGGTTGGGATGGAGCGAGGACCAACTCACGCACCTCGCGGAGTGGCCGAGCCGCAACGATTTCACGCCCGCCGAGAAAGCCGCGCTGCGCCTGGCAGAGACGGTGACGCGCAACGCGCACGCGGTGAGCGACGAGCAGTTCCGCGAATTGCGCGGTTACTATTCCGAGGGCGAGATCGTCGAGTTGCTGTGCGCGATCGGGCTCTTCAATTACTTCAACCGGTTCAACGACGCGCTGCAGATGGCGCCGACGAAGCCGGGCGAGGGCGGGCCGGCAATGACGGCCGCCGGGGAGACGGTTACGGCTATTTCCCGTTGACCCAGAACGAAGGGAACTTTCACCCGGCAAGGTTCGTATGGGTTTCCAAGAGGAACCATCCTCCAGGGAAGCGGAATGTCGTCAACCACCGTAGATCGTCTTCGAACTGAGTCCCAGGCACAAGCGCAATTCCAATGGATGCCGGTCACCGCGATCGCCGCCGGTGTCGTACTCCTGCACGTGCTCACCAACAATCGCTACGGCTTTCATCGCGATGAGCTGCAATTTCTGAGCGATGCGCGGCATCTGGATTGGGGCTTCGTCGCTTATCCGCCGCTTACCCCGTTTGTGGAGCGCATTTCCATGGCGATCTTCGGGCTCTCGATGGTGGGGTTGCGACTGGCGTCGGTACTGGTGCAAGCAGCGGCAATCGTGATTACGGGAATGATGACCCAAGAGCTCGGCGGCAGGCGCCTGGCGCAGATTGCGGCGACGCTGTCGGTGGCGCTTTCGCCTCTGCCGCTCTTCGAGGGAACCGAATTCCAATACACGACCTTCGATTATTTGTGGTGGGTGCTGATCGCGTATTTCACGGTGCGGCTGCTGAACACGGAAGATCAGCGATGGTGGCTGGCGATCGGCGCGGCGATTGGGCTGGGACTGCTGACCAAATATTCCATCACGTTCTACATCGCCGGCATTCTGATCGGAATGGCGCTGTCGCGCTCGCGGCGATCCTTCGCGAGCCCCTGGTTCTGGGGCGGTGTGGCGCTGGCGCTCGGGATGTTTCTGCCAAATCTCCTCTGGCTCGTGCGGCACGATTTCGTGTCGTATCACTTCTTGCATCACATTCATGTACGCGACGTGGCCGAGGGGCGAGCGAATGGGTATTGGCGAGATCAAATCCTCATTTGCGCGATCGTTGCGGCGCCTATGTGCGCGGCCGGCCTCATTGCCTTCTTCGGCGATAAACGCTACCGCATGTTGGCGTGGATGTACGTTGTACCGGTCGCTCTGTTCTTTTTCGGCAAAGGGCGCGGCTATTACGCGGCGGGCGTATATCCGATGCTGGTCGCGATCGGCGCGGTGGTGAGCGAGGCGTGGCTCCAGCGCCTGCCAAAATGGGGAAGGCATTCGATAGAAGCGGTCTACTTCGCGGGACTCGCGGCTATGGGAGCCTGCGCATGCGCGGTGATCGTCCCCCTGGCCACATCCGGGCCGCTGCGCACCTTCGCGTTGAAAAGCAACGGCGAACTCCGCGAAGAGATCGGCTGGAACGAGCTGGTGAAGACGGTGGCCGGGATCCGCGATTCGCTTCCGCCGGAGCAGCAGGCGCACCTCGGCATCACCACCGGCAACTACGGCGAATACGGAGCCATCGAAATCCTCGGACCCGCCTATCGCCTTCCCGCGCCCATCGGCACTACCAACTCCGAATGGCTGCGCGGCTATCCTTCTCCGCCGCCGACCACAATCATCGCGCTCGGACTCACGCGCGAGCAGGCCGATTGGATCTTCACCGGCTGCCGGCTGGCCGGACACAACGGAAACTCCGAGGGCATTCGCAACGAAGAAAGCGAGTACCATCCGGATATTTTTGTCTGTGGTCCGCCGCGCCAGCCCTGGCCGACACTGTGGAAGGATCACCAGGACTTCGGATAGCCGTCTTGATGCCGATTCGGTCAAGTATGCATCCAATCCATTGTCAGGTTCCGCGCTCTTGAGCCGGTTCTGACCGACTCTCCATACGAAACGAGAAGATGGAATCGATTACTGTTTCTAAAGAAAAAAACCCCGCCTTCACGGGAGAAGCGCTTCCATCCCGGAGCAAAAAAGGAATGGCCCCTCCGCATTCCTTGGCGGCGCCGAATCGCAGCCGCCGAGGTTTCCTAAAAGCGATGTTGTGCGGCGCTGCGGGCCTGGCTTTTTATGCGGGCGAAGTGGAGCGCCATCGGATTGAGACCACGCGACAGGATCTTCGCATTGCAGGCCTCGCTGCCTCGTTTGACGGCATGCGCATCGCGCAACTCAGCGACTTGCACCTGGACGAATTCACCGAGCCATTTTTTCTGCGCACTATCGTCGATCGCGTGAACCGGCTGAATCCGGATATCGTTCTTTTGACAGGTGACTACGTCACCTGGGGCGTCTCGACGAGAAAATTTGCCGAAGGCGCGGCTTGGCAGTGCGCCAACATTCTTGCCGGACTGCATTGCCGCGATCGCTATGCCATTCTCGGCAACCATGACGTCATGGTGGATCCAGAGCTGGTTAAAACCGCCCTTTTCGACAACGGCACAAAGGTGTTGGTCAATGCCTGCGAGCCGATCGAACGCTCCGGAGCGCGATTCTGGCTTGCCGGGTTCGACGATCCGGTCGAAGGAGATCCCGATCCCGAAGCGGCGATTCCCTCTCGGATTCGCAAGATCCCGAATGAGCCGGTGGTGGTTTTGTGCCACGCTCCCGACTACGCCGACGATCTGCTGGCTCATCCTGCCGGCAAAGCTGCGAAGGTGATGCTGAGCGGACACACACATGGAGGCCAGGTGCGGCTTCCGCTTCTGGGCGCAGCGTTCCTGCCGCCGCTCGGGAAGAAATACCTGGAAGGATGGTTCCACCTGGGAGAAATGCAGCTTTATGTCAATCGCGGTCTGGGCGCCGTCGGCGTTCCGTTCCGCTTCGATTGCCCGCCCGAGATCGCTCTGTTCACGCTGCGCTCGTCTTAGAGCGGTTCCACAGTCGCTATAGCCGGAGCCACAAGAGCCAAGTGGCTCGTTCCTCGAGAAAAGCGACCTTGAACGACGCCTGAAACCGGGTACAGGAACTGTGGAACCGCTCTAATAGTAAGGCTTGGGCCACGTCCCGCCTGCTGAGTAAAGAAGCACGGCGACGCGATAGACGGTGAAGTTACCTTCCACGCTCTGCGCGGGACAACTGCCCACCGAGGCCTGGCGGTAGTCGCCCGACGCGAGTTTGTTGACCAGGTCGCCCGGCAGCCGGCTCAGGTCGGGGCTCTGCCAGCGCATGACGAATGAGGGCTGCGGGCCAGAAGCTGCGCGCGGCACGCCATGGTCGAGCGCACAAGCCTGCCGGGCAAGCATTGGGTCATTGCGGATGGCAACACCGCTGGGGCGAATGAGCCCGGCCACCGTCGACTCGACCTGCGAGGGCGAGAGCACGGCCACGGCGCGCGCGTAGTCGGCGACGGCATAGTAGACGCCGTTGGCGCGCACCACGGCAATGCCCACGTGATCCACATTGGGATTGAGAAGATTGGCGCGATGGCCGGGCGAGTGCATCCAGCCGGCGTGAATCTGTTCCGCATACGAACCAAGGGCGATATTTTCTTCGATCAGGCTGAAGTGCGCACCCGCCTGCCCGGCGCGATCGGCAAGATCGGCCTCGCCGCCATAGCGATGAGCGATCTCGCCTTCGGCGGCCATGCGGCGGCAGTGCGCCAGAGCCGCCGCAGCCAGTCCGGCATCCCACTTGAGCGGGCCGGCACCCTGCTCGACGCGGCTCTGATTGGCCTGCGCAAACAACTGCTCCGCCTGCGGCTGAAGATCGGGCAGAGCTTGGCTCTGGGCCGCAAGCAAGCGGCCGGCACGCGGCAGGACGACAGACAAAAGGATCGCTGTAAAACCGAAAAGCCTTCTCTGCCCAGCTCCCATAGTTCGATTTAACCCCAACCGCCGGCCGCAGTCGCTATATTCCTTGGGTGGCCGATGACTCCCGTCACGACTCCGCTCCTCGAACTGGTTGCATAAATATCCTTGGCCGACCATGGAACCGTCTCCCAGAGGTTAAAGCCCGAGGAATTTGCGGCCTTTTCCGGCACGACTAAAGTCGTGCCCTTTCAAAACCGGATTTATGCAACCAGTTCTAGTGTCTTGTCCCTGAAATAAGTATCATAAATATTCGTGTTGGCGCATCGGATAAAGTAGGAGGAACTGCGATGCGCAAAGGCCGTCCACTGGCTGCATTAGCCATTTCCGGCGAAGATCGAACTCAGCTCGTGGCTTGGAGCAGAAGGCCGAAAACGGCCCAGGCTTTGGCCATGCGTGCACATATTGTGCTGCTGGCCGGCGACGGGCTCAGCAATACCGCTATTGCAGCTCAAATGCACACCATGCAACACACTGTGGGTAAATGGCGGCGGCGCTATCTGGAGTCCGGTTTGGATGGTCTGCTGGACGAGCCGCGACCGGGCACTTCACGCAAGTTGAAGGATGCGGACGTAGAACGCGTGCTGACCCTCACGCTGGAATCGACTCCCGAGGATGCCACCCACTGGTCGACGCGC
>JASHTH010000356.1 GCA_030040655.1 Acidobacteriaceae bacterium
GACCGGCGGCGCCTTCACGGCCAAGAATGCCGAGGCAGCGGTCGTGGAAGGCCAGGGCGCAGTCACGCTCACGGACGCCGCGGTCAGCGGTGCAGCGGGACGAGGCAGGGGCATACTGCTCCATCAGAGCTCTTCGCAAACCGGAGATCCCAGCTTCACCATGACGGGCGGATTGCTCAGCTACGAATGCGACGCGGCATCCAGGCCGGCCTGCACCGAGAGCTCCCCTTCGAAGGAGGCGAGCCGTCCGGCTACGCTGTTCGCCGTCGCCAACGCCAAGGCGGCGATCTCGCTGACCGACGTGAAGGTGCAAAACGAGACGCGGAGCGACTCGCACCTGGATGGCACACTGGTGGTAGCCGGCGCGCTGCCCGGGGGTGCGGCAAGTGAGAACGGCGGACACGTGTTGCTGCGCGCGCAGGGCACGGCGCTGAAAGGCGATGTGATCGTCGACCGCGCCAGCACGGCGCAGATCGCGATCCTCGAGGACGCAGCCGGCAACGGCTCGTCGCTCACCGGCGCCATCGACACGGCGAATGTCGGCAAGAACGTCAACTTAGAACTTGATCTCGGCAGCGTATGGAACGTGACCGGACTTTCGCATTTGAACGGGCTTGACGGCCTGGATATCGACGGCCACACCGTGAACAACATCGATGGCGGTGGCCACTGCGTCTACTACGCGGGCACGATCAACGGCTCGGCCAGCAATAGGGTATTCGCGCTGAGCGGAGGCGGATATCTCGCGCCGGCCGGGACAAAGGGGCTGGGTTGCGAGTGAGGACCTAATTCGGCGAAGGCCGTTCGACATGATCGATGCGCAACACCCTCACCGGCGCTTTCTTCGCCGAAAGCCTCAACCCAAGCTGTTCCTCCAACGCGGTGGAAAGCGGCTCGTCAGCGTTATCCGCCGGCGAAGTTTGAGCGGTTCCCTGGAGCGCCGCGTCGTTCGACCCCGTTGAGCGCCTCGTCAGCGGCGTCCAATGCAGCTGGAAGTCGTAACTGCCGCTCAAGCCGGTTTCGTCAATCACTGCACGTCCCCCAATATCCGGGTTCCCGGAGAGCTCTTCGCTCAAGAGCGCCATGGTCATCGCATGCGCCTCAACATCGCCTCTGGACCATCCGCCCAGACTGGGAAAAGGGTGCGCCTGCGAATCCGGCGGGATGACCGTGGGAGTCATTTTTGGACCACCCCGCACTACTTCGAGCGCGAAGACCGGCAATACCTCGACCTGCGTACTGACTTTCAGCGCGAAGCGGGACAAAAGAAGTGATTGCAGCATCCAGCGGTACTGATCGATTTGTTGTGACGGCGAGAGCTTCTTCGTCGCGTCGGCTTGCGAGTCATCGATCTTGGCATCGATGTCGAACCGCTCCGTCGACGTCCAGCGTGGTCCCTTCTTGAGCTGATCGTCGGACCGCACATCGTAGGCGAAGCGGATAAGCCCGTCAACCGTCGCGTCGAGCACTCGGAATCGAGCAGGAGCGATTTGAAAGCTGGTTCCCTGACTTTCCAAAGGGCTGTGCCGGACGGAGGCCACTTCAAACGAAGGCAGCGACTGACCGGGCGAAGGCAGCAGTTGCCCGTGCAGAGAAGCTGCACTGAGGGCGAATCCAATCAAAGTCGCAATGAGGACCGACTGCACCGCTCCCGGCACGGTTCTACGCAGATTGGCCGCTATGCGATTCATCCCGCCACCGATGATACCGCCGCTACGCATAGCCTCATTCGGTCCATGGCACCCAGACGGTATAATCTGCGGACGTACTGCACATCCCATTGCCCCAACAGGAAAAGCCCCATGCTCTCACTTCGCCTGCGCGTGTTTGTTGGGTCCGCCGCGCTTGCGGCGCTTGCCTTCCCTGCCCTTGCCCAGACCGAATCCGCCAAGCCGCAGTATCCCGACTATCCCAGCGAGACGCCGGCAACGTTGCAGCCGGCGACGTCAAGCTTTGACTACGAACGGCGCAGGGCAGAGATCCCCATGCGCGACGGAGTAAAGCTGCACACGGTCATCCTGGTGCCCAAGGGCGCGCAGCATGCGCCCATTCTGCTCACGCGCACGCCCTACAGCGCCGACGCGCAGACCCGCTACGCCGCGAGCCCGCACATGGAGTCGATCCTGCAGGGCTACGACAACGCCGTCGACGTGATCGTCAAGGGCGGCTATATCCGCGTGATCCAGGACATACGCGGCAAGTACGGCTCCGAAGGCGATTACGTGATGAACCGCCCGCTGCACGGCCCCGAGAATCCCACACCGGTGGACGAATCGACCGACACCTACGACACCGTCGATTGGCTGGTCAAAAACATCCCCGAGACGAACGGCAGAGTGGGCATCCTGGGCATCTCCTACGACGGATTTCTGCCGCTGATGGCGCTGGTGCATCCGCATCCGGCGCTCAAGGTCGCCGCGCCCATGAATCCCATGGTCGACGGCTGGATGGGCGACGACTGGTTCCACAACGGCGCCTTCCGCGAACAGAACATGCCCTACATCTACGAGCAGGAGGCAACGCGCGCCAACGATATGCGCGCGAAATGGTGGAGCGGCAGCTTCGACGACTACGACCTCTACATGCGCGCCGGCTCGGCCGGCGA
>JASHTH010000357.1 GCA_030040655.1 Acidobacteriaceae bacterium
CATTTCGACTTATGCGAGAATATTCCCGCCGTCGGGATGGACTGGGGTGCGGCGTGAATCCATCCTATGGCGGTTTAGGAAATGATGTAACCGAAAAAAGATCGCAAAGTCGACGCGACCATCGGGACCCCCAACAACATGTCTTCATCGTTGGGGTGGGGCCAATAGGGAGCGGCGACCTTGGCCAACGTCCGAACGGACACACTATTTCCTAAACTGGCCTAGCTCTGTGCGTCGCTGTCTCGGCGCGAAAGCCGGTTCTTACGCCGCTCTTACGCATTGCGTGCTATTCTGAAAACGCGACGTGTCGTCATGTCAACGCATTTTTCCCATTGCGCACCGCTTATGCCGGCTTCCAAGCGCTGGTCGCGGTCGCGGGCTCGTTGCATCTGCCCGCGCCGGCATCTTCGCGTGCTGCCCACCCTCACCCGACCTAGCCTCTTCGCCGGCGACTGATCTCTCTTTCTTCGCCGAGAGTGCTCCCTCTTGTTTGGGCCGGCATAGACCCGCAGATGCGGAACGGTCCTATGCTTGGGATCCGTGGCCGCGCTCCATTCAAGCCCGTCGAGCCAACGCCGCGCAACCGAATCTGCCGAGGAGATTGGATATGACCCAGCAGGAACTGCACGTGCAATACGGACCGAAGCTCCGCTGCCCGCTGCCCGGGCCCAAGGCGAAGGCGGCCGTCGAAGCCGACAGGCGCTGGATTTCGCCCAGTTACACGCGTTCCTATCCGCTGGTGGCGCGCCGCGGCCACGGCGTCCGCGTGGAGGACCTGGATGGCAACGAATTCCTCGACTTTGCCGCCGGTATCGCGGTCGTCTCCACCGGCCATTGCCATCCCCAGGTCGTCGCTGCCATCCAGAAACAAGCGGCCGAACTGATTCACATCTCCGGCACCGACTTCTTTCACGAGCCGCTCACCGATCTGGCCGAGCGGCTCTCGGCCATTGCGCCAATGCCCGGGCCGCACCGCTTCTTTTACGGCAACTCCGGCGCCGAGGCCGTCGAATGCGCGCTGAAGCTGGCGCGCTACCATACCGGCCGGCAGCAGGTCATCGCGTTTTTCGGCGCGTTTCACGGCCGCACCATGGGCGCGCTGTCGTTGACCGCTTCCAAGCCGCAGCAGAAGCGCCGGTTTGCGCCGCTGGTTCCCGGCGTAACTCATGTCCCCTTCCCCAATGCCTATCGCGCCGGCGTGGAGGGCGCGAAGGCCATCGAAGACTACAACCTGAACTGCGCTCGCTACATTGAGGAGCGACTCTTCAAGACAATCCTTCCCCCGGAAGAAGTGGCCGCCATTTTCGTCGAGCCTGTTCAGGGCGAGGGCGGCTACGTGGTTGCGCCCGACAATTTCCTGCGCGAGCTGCGCGCCATCTGCGACCGCCATGGCATTCTTCTGGTCGCCGACGAGGTGCAGTCTGGCGCCGGACGCACGGGCAAATGGTGGGCCATTCAGCACTCCGGCGTGGAGCCGGATATCGTCTGCATGGCCAAAGGCATCGCCAGCGGCATGCCGCTCGGCGTTTGCATGAGCCGCGCCGCAATCATGGACTGGGTGCCCGGCTCGCACGCCTCCACCTTTGGCGGAAATCCCGTTTGCCTCGCCGCTGCGCAGGCGACCATCGATGTGCTGGAGGGCGGCGCGATTGCCAACGCAGCGCGCGTGGGCGAATTCATTCTCGATCGCCTGCGCGGATGGAAGAAGAGCCATCCCATGATAGGCGACGTGCGCGGACGCGGCCTCATGATCGGCATCGAGATCGTGAAGGACAAGGCGAAGCGCGAACCGGCTGCCGCCGTGCGTGATCGCGCAGTAACGCTCGCTTTCGAGCGCGGCCTGCTGGTGCTCGGTTGCGGGGAGAATTCGATTCGCCTCTGCCCGCCGCTCATTGTCAGCGAGCAGGAAGCCGATGTCGCCCTCGACATTCTTGAAGACGCGCTTTCCGCGGCCGAAAAGGAGTTCGAGCACGCGGCGGAGCCGGCTGCGGCAACCGTGTGAATTCCGCGCAATCCGGCGCGAGAGATGACGGATCCGCGCGCAGGAGTTGCCACAATTCCCCGGCAGGCCTGAAAATGCTCTGCCATGGGCTGGCTGGCCAGGAAAAGAATCGACTGGATGGAGCGCGCCATCGATGGGCTCCAGCGCGCCTCGCTCAGCCGCGGTGCAGCGAGCCTTCCGGCACATTTGCTAACCGGAATCGACGGCGAACGCGCTGCCTTCTTTCATCTGCGGCGCAAGGGATACACGGTAGTGGCGCGGCGCTGGTCGGCCGGCAACTTGCCGGGCGACATCGACCTGATCGCCTGGCATGGGCCCATGCTGTGCTTCATCGAAGTGAAGACCCGCACCGCCCACGACTTGACTCCGGCCGAAGCCGCCATCGATCTGCACAAGCGCAATATCTTGCGCCGGCTGGCCCGGCGATACATGCGCCAGCTGCCGGGAGATGCCGCGCCGCCGGTGCGCTTTGACGTGATCAGTGTCTATCTTGTTTCGGGCCAAGAGAAAGAGATCACGCACTATGAAAACTACTTTGGCTGGAGCGAGCGGCGGCGCGATTGGGAGTAAGGTACCGGGCCGCGAGGGTTGCCTAGTTGACTCATGGCGCCCGCCGGACGATGGACGAATAAAATTGAACTGTCCGGCGTTGGCGATCCTTCCAGCCGGCCGGAGCGGGCTATTTCGATGAACGATTTTCCCCATATCATGCTGCGCGAAATCTATGAGCAGCCGGAAGCGATCCGGCGGACGCTCGATATCTATCTTGATGGCCGGAGAGTGAAGACCGAAGCGTTCGCGCCGCTCGCCGATTGGCTCAATCCTCGCGGCGAAGTGCTGATTGCGGCCAGCGGATCAAGCCGCCACGCAGGCCTCGCAGCCGAAGTCATCCTCGAAGACCTTTGCGGCCTGGCCGTCGACGTCGAGTATTCAAGCGAGTACACCTTTCGCCCCGCGGCCAATCCACGCCGGCCTTCGGTCATCGTCATCTCCCAGTCCGGCGAGACGACCGATACGCTGGAGGCGCTGCGCCATGCGCGCTCCAGCGGCGAGCTCACGCTGGCCATCGCCAACGTTTACGGCAGCACCATGCAGCGCGAAGCGGCCTGCGCCATGCCGCTGGGCGCGGGGCCGGAGTTGGCCATCCCCGCGACCAAGAGCTTCACCTGCCAACTCACGGCACTCTACCTGTTGGCGTTGTACCAAGCCCAGCAACTCAGCACGCTCCTTCCTGCCGAAATCGAAGCAAGAATCGCCGAGCTAACCGCGCTGCCTGCTCTGATGGATCGCCAGCTCGATGGCTGGAAGACACAGATGGCCGTGCTGGCGCGAAAGTACTCCAACGCGACGACGTTTCTTTATCTTGGGCGAGGAGTTCACTACGCCATTGCCCGCGAGGGCGCGCTCAAGATGAAAGAGACCTCGTACGTCGAAGCCGAAGGCTATCCGACCGGCGAGCTGAAACACGGGCCGAATGCTCTTGTCAGCGAGCAGGTTCCGCTGGTTGTGCTGGCCACGGTGGATCGAACGCTCGAAGCCTCAGTGGCGCGCTACGAAAAGACGCTCCAGTTGCTCGACGATATGCGCCGCCAGGGCGCGCGCGTGATTGCTCTCGCCAACTCGGGCGACGACGAAGTCGCCGCGCGGGTTACCGATTGCGTTCCCGTGGAGCCCGCCAGCGAGCATCTGTTTCCGATCTCCGAGGTCGTCCCGCTGCAGTTGTTCAGTTACTTCATGGCGCTGGAGCGCGGCGTGGATGTGGACCGGCCGCGGAATTTGAAGAAAGCGGTGATCGAGGCGTAGCCAGCGGAGTTAGAGCGGCGCTGGCGGAACTCGGTCTTCGACGGTTTGAATTTGCACGTCGCGAGTGCCCCATCCTTGCGGCGTCTTTGATTTTGCCGCAGGAATGGGATGGAATGATTCACGGTGTGACTTAGCGTCGGTTGCAAGTCGCGGATCCTAACTCTGCTAGCACCGCTATCCGTGCTGACTTCGCTACCTTCTATCTCACCGCCGATAGGATCGCCAGATTCAGCCCCACCATCAGTACCGCGAAGCCGGGAATCAACAGCAGCGCCTTTTTCAGCCGCGACGGGTCGCCGCCGGCGATCGAGCCGATGATCCGCGAACTGACGGCCAGTCCCGCCCATCCGCAGGTGATGACAAACCCGATCGCGGTTCCCGGGAGGGTTGGAAACGCGGTTCCCGCGATCGCGAGCGTGGTGGGAAAGACTGGAGCCATCGAGATTCCGGCAAGAAAGACGAGAACCGATGCGGCAGTGGGATTGTTGGTCCGCAGCATGAGCAGGGTCGTGATCGCCATGGCGATCGAGGCCGCCAATGTGACCTCGACCGCGGGAGCGTGAATGAGGATGGGCGCGACGCCGAAGCGGCCGATGAGCAGTCCCAGCGCAAATCCGAGCGATAGGATATTGAGCGCGCGCGACTCCGGAATGCCTTGCGCGATCAGGTGCCGCGGCAACCAATTCCACACGCCGACCTCGCACGAAACGTAAAGAAAAAGGAAGAATCCGAGCAGAAAAAGCAGGGGCTTGCCAAGGATTGGCCCGACATGAGCGAAGACAAAGCCGCTGCCGCCTGTGGGAGCGGGCATGTGCGTCGCGGCCTGAATCGCAAGGGTTGCGACCGTCAAAACGGCGATGGTGTAGCAGAGGCGGAACGAACTCTTCTTGAGCAGATTGGCCGAGAGGAACGGCGTGGCAAACCCGCCCAGACCGAAGAAAAGATTAACCAGGTTGAGCGCCGTGGCGCGATGCGCCTCGCTCACGCCGCTGACCAGCGCATTGGCGCCCGTGACCACGATGCCGCCGCCCACGCCCAGCAGGAACAAGAGAAACACGATGCTCCGGTATCCGGGCGAGCGGGGCAGCGAGAAAAGCGTAATCGCAATCAGCGCCAGGCCGATCAGAAGGCCGACCTTGTCGCCCTCGGCGTCCAGCAGCGGGCCCACGCCCACCGAGGCGATCGTCAGCCCCAGCGCCTGCGCCAAGGCGATGGTTCCGTTCTGCTTGGGCGTGAGCTGGAACCGGTCCGACAGGTCGGGCAGGATGGTGCCCAGCATGGCGGCGATCATTCCGTAGACGAAGATAGCGAGGATGGCGGCGAAGATCAGCACGGCCCCAAGTTCCTTTCAGGCGTCGTAGGCCAGCATACGGCACCGGGTCCGCTCATCCCGCCTACTTTTTTCGCCGGTGGCTCACAGGCGCAAACCCATCGCGTCTACCGGAACAAAGGGTGCGCTAGTTTCGTACCTTCGGTTGTAATCCCGAGGCAGGATTGCCTCAATTCTTCCATTCAGCGGCTCACTCAAGCTTATTGAGTCCGCTGCGAAGTCCGGCGATGCGATTCCACACGAGGAGCGTACTGTGATCGATCTGTGGAAGGACGTCAAGCATTCGCTGCAGATCTTCCTCAAGAATCCCGGCTTTGCCATCGCCGCGGTTGCTGCGCTGGCCTTGGGGATTGGCGCCAATACGGCCATTTTCAGTGTGGTCAATGCGGTGCTGCTCAAGCCGCTGACTTATCCCAACGCCGATCGCATCGTCCAGGTGGAACACTACCATCCGGATGGAAACGGCGATGCCACCTCGATTCCGGAGTTCCAGAACTACCAGCAACAGTCCAGCGTCTTCAGCGCGGTGGCTGCCTACGACGTTGCCGGACCCGGCTTCAACCTCACCGGCGACCGGCCGGAATTGATCCACGGCATCCACGTCACGGAGAGCTATTTCAGACTTTTTGGGGCCCCGGTTCTGCTGGGTCGCACCTTTACTCCGCAGGAAGACTCGCCGAATGGCGGCCAAGTGGCCGTCATCAGCTACGGCTTGTGGCAGCGCAGGTTCGGTGGCAACCCCAAGATCATCGGCCAATCGATTTCGCTGGGCAGCGAGGCATACACGATTGTGGGCGTGATCGGCAGGGATTTTCGTTCCGATCCCGAAGCGGAGATCTGGCTGCCGTTTCAATTTCAGCCCGAGAGCACGAATCACGGTCACTTCTTTCACGCCGTGAGCATGCTCAAGCCGGGCGTTACCCTCTCCCAGGCCAACGCGCAGATGCTGATCGCGTCGGCCGAATACGCACACAAGTACGGGCTGCCGGATCCCCAGCAACGTCTTTTCATTGTCGAGCCGTTGCGCGACGTCATCATCGGCGACGCGCGCAGGTCCTTGCTGGTGCTGCTGGGCGCTGTGGCTCTGGTGCTCCTCATCGCTTGCGCCAACGTCGCCAATCTGCTGCTGGTTCACGCTACCGGCCGCAGGCGCGAGTTTGCCATTCGCTCGGCGCTGGGCGCGGGGCGCAGCCGTATCGTGAGGCAGCTGCTCACGGAAAGCGTCTTGCTCTCGTTCACAGGCGGCATTCTGGGACTGATTCTGGGATTTGTCGGCGTCCGCGCGTTGCTCGCCATCAGCCCGGCAGGCCTTCCGCGCATCGGCGAAGATGGCTCGGCCATCGGCGTCGACTGGCGGGTGTTGAGCTTTACGGTCGCGGTCTCACTGCTCACCGGGATTCTTTTTGGCGTTTTTCCCGCCTTCAGCGCGTCGCGAACCGATCTGAATTCGTCGCTCAAGGAGAGCAGCAACCGTTCCGGCACCGGGTTTCGTCAGGGCAAAGCGCGCGCCCTGCTGGTCATCAGCGAAGTCTCGCTGGCGCTGGTGCTGATGATCGGCGCGGCGCTACTGATTCGCACGTTCATCGCCCTGCACGACGTCGATCCCGGCTTCGATTCGCACCACGTCATCACCATGGATATGTCGCTCGCCGGGCCGCGCTATGAAAAAACCGCCGGCGTGGCCCAGCTCTCGCGTGACGGGCGCGAGCGCCTCGACGCCATTCCCGGCGTAGAGGACTCGGCCTTCACCTGTTGCCTGCCCATACAGGGCCAGTTCGGCCTGGGCTTTACGATCGCCGGCCGGCCGCCGGTCGAGAAGGGGAAGGACGAGCCCGGCGCGGGCTGGATGAGCGCTTCGCCGGATTACTTCAAGCTTTTCAAGATCCCTGTCCTGCAAGGGCGCGAATTCAACGATCAGGACACCATGGCGGCTCTCCACGTGGTGCTGATCAACAAAGCCCTGGCGAAAGTGTATTTCGGCAAAGAGAACCCCGTTGGTCAGCAGATCCTCATCGGCCACGGCATCGGGCCGGAGTTCGAAGAAACGCCCCGGACGATCGTTGGCGTTGTGGGCAACACGCATGAAGGCGGACCCGGCCGCGAGCCGGGCGCGATGATGATCGTTCCTCAGGCTCAGGTGACCGACGGCATGACCAAGCTCAATGGGACAATGTTGCCGCTGCGCTGGGTGGTGCGCACCCACGGCGACCCGCACCAGCTCATTCCTCAAATCACCGAGCAACTCCGCATCGCCAGTGGAGGTTTCCCGGTGGCCCGCGTGCGCACTATGGACGAAGCGGTCGC
>JASHTH010000358.1 GCA_030040655.1 Acidobacteriaceae bacterium
GGCCCGATCGTGATGTCGTCGCCGAGCTTCACATGCGCGCCGACCGCCGCAGTCGGATGCACGCCTCCCGGCGCCAGCACTGGCTTGAGCAGTTTGCCGGCCAGCGCGAACCACAGCCGGGGATGCTCGGCCTCGACAACGCACTTCTGCTCGGGATTCGCCGCGACGACGCCAGGTTTTACCACCACCGCTCCGGCGTTGCTCCTTAGCGCATTGGCAACCGACGCCGCTTCCTCGGCAAACACCAGGTCCGATGGGGTCGCGGACTCTACCGCATCCACGCCATCGATCACGTACTGCGGGCTGCCGTCGGCCAGCTTTCCGCCCAGTACACGAATCAGGTCGCCCAAAGTCATGCGCATCTCCTCTAGTAGATCGCCGGCTCACCCTCCGGCCGCGTCTTCCAGCGCCGGTGGATCCATAGCCACTGGTCAGGATAGCGTCGAATCCACTCTTCGAGGACCTGGTTGCACCGCGCCGTCGCCGCCAACACATCGGCCTCTGGATCGTCGCTTTCCGCGAAAGTCAGCTCCGGGCCGAAGTGCAGCACGTAGCGCCGCTCCGCCGGCTCCCACACCATGAATCCCGGCAGAACCGCTGCGCCGGTGCGAAGCGCCACGCGGGCCAGTCCCGACGCCGTGCATGCCAGGCGGCCAAAGAGCGGCACGAAAACACCCTGCGGCGGCGTCATGTTCGTGTCCATCAAAATGCCCACGGTTTCGCCCTCGCGCATCGACGTCAGCAATCCGCGCGCAAAGTCGTCCTTGTGCAGCACGCGGTTGCCGTGGAGGCAGCGGATTCGGTTCACATACTCATCCAGCGGCCTGTTATCGAGCCTCCGGATGACCATGCCCATGGGATAACCCATGAGCGAGTGGTAGAAGCTCGAGATCTCCCAGGCGCCCAGGTGCCCGGTGAGCACCAGCACGCCCTTGCCGCGCCGGGCGGCAGCAAGATAGTGCTCCAGGCCTTCGCATCGAATCCAGGCTCGAGTGTTAGCGGCGGAATAGCGTGGCATCCGGCAGAACTCCACCAGCTGCCAGCCGAGGTAGCAATAGACCCGGCGCAGAATTCGCTTGCTTTCCTTCGCGGAGAGCTCAGGAAGCGCCATGGCCAGGTTGCGCTCGCCTACGCGGCGCAACCGTCCCAGCACGAGATACACGCAGGCGGCAAGCGCTCCAGCCAAAAGGCGCGCCAGCCTGCGCGGCATCCATCCCAAAGGGCGGACCGCGGCCAGCACCAGCCAATACTCGATCCTTTCGCGCATCGCGATCAGTGTATTGCAGGCCGGTTCAGCGCTCAGGAAGCCCCGGTTCCGTCGCCGCACCAAGCCTTGATCGGCGCGATTTGCTGCTTCGATCGCGCCCTGGCAAAAATGTGCGATTCCTGAGATTGGGCAAAAAGCACTTGAACTGCCGGAACTTACCGACGAAACTCGAAACCGGATGTCCTAAAACAGGACAGTTATTTCTGTAAATACCCCTAAAGTTTTTCCCTTCCCCGCCGATATTGAGCCATGAGAAAAGATTCCCCAGAGGCAGTGCCACCATGGCAATCGGTCCCATCCCCGACCTTCGCCCCCTGACGGCCATTGAGCCGGACGCCTCCGTCTCCGAGCTTCGGGCGGTAGGGCGCATCGAAGGCTCGTCTCGCTCCGGCAATCCCACCTCCGGCCGCCGGCATACAGCCGCCCGCCAGGATGAGAACTTCGACGATCTTGGGGTCGAAAGCGAAGACGAAACCGCGACTCCAGACGCTGAAAACGCCTCCGAAAACAAGATCAGCTTCTTCGCTTAATCCTCGACACCCATCTCTGATCTCTGCCCTCTGCCCTCTGTTCTCTGTTCTCTGCTCTCTGTTCCCTTTGCCCTTTTCCTCGACCCCGGACGCTGGTCCCTCGACCCTGCCGTTGCCGCCCTGCTATCATCCGTCCGTCCCCCGCATGAGGTGATCCCTTGCAAATTCAGTGGCAAAGCAGCTTCCCCAGGATTTCTCTGCTCGCCGTTTGCGCCGCTCTGGCAAGCGGTTGCACACACGGCCAAAACACGATCCAGCCCGGCCGCGCGCACGTCTTTTTCAAGGTGCAGGCAGCTTCCACCGTTCCGACTCCGCTCAGCGGGCGTCTGTTGATTTTTGTCAAGCAGGGTGAGGGCGATAAGGGGGTGGAGACGAGCGAGTTTCGCCCCGAGGACACGATGGTAACGGCCAGGGAGGTGCGCGACCTTGCGCCCGGCGCTGCCGTCGAAGTGGATGGCGACGAGCTAGCATACCCCAAGCCATTCTCCGATCTCGCCGCCGGGAACTACGAGGCGCAGGCCGTGCTCGATGTCGACCACACCTACAGCTACAGCGGCCGAGGTCTGCAGGACTGGATCAGCGCCGTCGTTCCGCTTCCCAACTGGTCGGCGGCGGGCGGCGGTGAGCCAACGCTCACGCTCGACCATCGTCCCGAAGAGAATCCGCGGCGGGTCGAGATGCTGGAAAAGGCAAAGGCCGAAGCCAAGCCTGGCGCGGCGCAGCTCGAAGAGTTCCAGAGCGCGCTTCTGACGCGCTTCTGGGGCCATCCAATGAAGATCAGGGCGTGGGTCATTCTTCCGCCCGGCTACGATCCACATAGCAAGACGACCTATCCGACCGCTTACTGGACGCACGGCTTCGGCGGCGACATCGACGGCGCGCTGATATACGGCTTGCGCCTGCGCCAGCGCATGGTGGATGGCAAAATGCCGCCCATGATCTGGGTGATGCTGGATGAATCCATCCCTGAAGGCACGCACGAGTTCGCCGACTCGGTAAACAACGGCCCATGGGGCGCGGCGCTGACGACCGAATTCATTCCTTACCTCGAAATGCACTATCGCATGGACGCGCGCAAAGACAGCCGTCTGCTCAACGGCCACTCCAGCGGCGGCTGGGCCACGCTGCAGCTCGAGGTGAATTACCCCAACGTATTCGGTGGCACGTGGTCCACTTCTCCCGACCCCAGCGACTTTCACGATTTCACCGGCCCCGATCTCTACGCGCCCGACGCCAATGTCTATCGCAAGCCGGACGGCTCGCCCTGGCCCATCTTCCGCGACCACGGCAAAGTGATCGCCACGATGGAGCAGTTCGCGCATTTGGAAGAAGTGCTCGGACCCTACGGCGGCCAGATGCATTCCTTCGATTGGGTCTTTTCGCCCAAGGGCAAGAGCGGCGCGCCCGAGCCCATGTTCGACTGGCAAACCGGAGCCGTTCATCCCGACGTCGTTGCCTACTGGCGGGACCACTACGACCTGGCCCATATCGTCGAAACCCACTGGGCGGAACGAGGCGCCGCGCTCAAAGGCCGCATTCACGTCTTCGTCGGCACGGCCGATACGTTCTATCTCGATGGCCCCGCGCACAAATTCGAAGCGGTGCTGAACCGCCTGGGCGCCGACCCGCACTTCACCTACCTCCCCGATCGTACGCACTTCGATCTCTTTCGCGTCGACAGAGATCCGATGGGCCTTTTCGACCAGATCGGCGCGGAGATGTACGCCACCGCGCGCCCAGGCTCTCACTGGAAACCGCAATAGTCGCTGCTTCCGTCGATTGCAGTTGCCCCATCCTTTTCGCCTGGTGTTGGCCAAAGGATGGGCTTCGCTCCCGGCGTATTCCCGCCTTACACCGGGTAGAATCCGCGCGCAGCAGGCCTATACTGTCTCTGCCAACGGATCGTCTCGTTGCCACTCCGATGAAAACGATCAGCCGACGTACTTTCGTCTCATCCGCCGCCCTCACTCTTGCCGCCAGCCGTCTCCGCGCTCAAAATTTCCCGGCCGTCGAAGTTACCCTTGCCATCCCCTCCGTCGCGGCCGGCGCGCACATGCCCGCGGATTTTGTCGGTCTTTCTTATGAGGTGCAACAACTCGCCGATCCGAGCTTCTTTTCCGCGGACAATACGGGACTGATTCGCGCATTCAAGGCACTCTCGGCCAATGGGGTTCTGCGCCTTGGCGGCAACACCAGCGAGTTCTCCTGGTTCCAGCCCACGCCAAGCTCTCCGGAGCCGCAGCACCCCGAAATCCGCGAGGTCGTCGGCGAGCCCAAGGCGCAGTACTACGCCGTAACCGCAGAAGCCGTGCGCCATCTCGCGACCTTTCTCAAGGCCACCGGCTGGACGTGCCTCTATGGCATCAACATGGGCACCAACACGCCGCCGAGGGCCGCCGAAGAAGCCGAATTCGTGGCCAAGACGCTGGGCTCCAGCCTGCAATATTTCCAGATCGGCAACGAGGTCGACCTCTTCAATCGCCATCTGCGCGATCCCGACGCCTGGTCGCCGAAGACCTATTTCGACGAGTGGCTCGCACTGGCACGCGCCATCGCCGCTCGCGTTCCCGGCGCAAGGTTCGGCATGCCCGACGTCGCCTCGAACGTCTCATGGCTCACTCAAATTGCCGAGGTGTGGCCCTCCATCCAGAATCCGCCGCACGTCACCACGCTCACGCATCACTACTACTTCGGCGGTCCGGCCACAAACCCTGAAGTGAATATCCACAATCTGCTCAGGCCCGCCACCATGGAGCGCGTGCAGAAGTCCGCCGACACTGCGACCGCAGCCGCCGCCAAGGTGGGCGCTCGCGTGCGCATGACTGAGGGAAACACCTGCTATCGCGGAGGCAAGCCCGGCGTCTCCGACGTCTTCGCCGCAGCCCTCTGGTCGGCCGACTATTCGCTCCTGCTCGCCAGTAACAACTACTCCGGCATTAACCTTCACGGCGGCACCGGCAAGTCGGTCGCCAACTCCGTCGGAGGCTTCCTGCCGGGCGACATCCTTCTCAAAGACCAGGGCGCAACGCCGGAGCAGATCGCCACGCACCCGCATCCCTTCTACACGCCCATCGCGACCTTCGGTTCCGAGTACACGCTGGAGCCGGTCGCCTACGGCCTCAAGTTCGCGGGCTCGCTCAGCGGCGGCGATTTTATTTTGGCCGATCTCACGTCTGGATTGCAGGGCGCGGGAGTCGATGCCACTGCCTACGCCGCGAAATCACCCGGCGGCCGCACGTCGGTCATCGTCCTGAACAAGGATGCGGACAAAGATCTCTCCGTGACGCTGGACTTTGGCAGCGAAAAGAGCGGAGCCGTCGAAATCGAATCCTTGCGCGCGCCCGCGCTCTTGAGCCGCGAGGCACACATCGTTCGCTCCGCCGTAGCCGCGCGCCTCAGGGCCGGCAGGCACACCGTGGTCGTGCCCC
>JASHTH010000359.1 GCA_030040655.1 Acidobacteriaceae bacterium
ACAGACACCCCGCTCTCGGTTTACAACCTGGTGCGGACGCTGGCCGATGCGGGATTGCCGCCCGGCGTGGTCAACATCGTGAGCGGAGGCGGCTCGCGCGTGGGCAACGCGCTGCTGGAGCACCCCGACGTCCGCGCCATCAGCTTTACCGGGTCGAGCGAAGTGGGCTCGCATGTGGGCCAGCGGGCGGCAGCCACGTTCAAGCCCGTGTCGCTGGAGATGGGCGGCAAAAACGCGCAGATCGTCCTCGATGACGCCAACCTCGACCTTGCTCTGGACGGCGCGCTGTGGGGCGCGTTCGGGACAACCGGCCAGCGCTGCACCGCAACCAGCCGCATCCTTTTGCAGAAAGGAATTGCCAAGGAATTTACGGATAAGTTCGTGGCGCGCGCCAAGGCGCTCAAAGTCGGCAATGGATTGGACGAGTCGGTCCAGGTTGGCCCGCAAGTGAATGCCAGCCAGATTGAAACGTCAACGAAATATGTCGAGATTGCTTTGAAGGAAGGCGCGAAGTTACTCGCCGGCGGACATGTGCTCACGGAAGGGGTTTACGCCAACGGCACATTCTTCGAGCCAACGGTCTTTGCGGCGGTCGATCGTAAGATGCGCATCGCCTGTGAAGAGGTCTTTGGCCCGGTGGTGAGCCTGATCGAATTCGAGACCTTCGAGCAGGCGATCGAGATTGCCAACGCCATCGAATACGGCTTGTCTACCGCGATTTACACCAAGAATGTCAATCGCGCCTTTACGGCGATGCGCGACTTAGAGGCAGGCATTACTTACATCAATGCGCCCACCATTGGCGCCGAGGTTCACTTGCCTTTCGGCGGTGTAAAACACACCGGCAACGGCCATCGCGAAGGGCTGGGCGCGATCGATTTCTTCACCACTTGGAAAGCCGTCTACGTCGATTACTCCGACAAGCTGCAGCGCGCGCAGATCGATAATGCGGAGTAAGCACCGCTATGTCAACTGCACGAGCCGCTAATTTTGCGGGGCAACTTCGGGCTGGGCGTGGGCGGCTGCGGGACCGAGGCTCTTGGTTTCGTGCGTGACGTCGCCCGCCGCGATGGTCTTGGCGTGTACTGTATCCATCTTCAATCCGGGCCAGCTATGAATGCGAGGGAGGTACGCAACACCTGCGCCGAACAGAATTCCCAACAAAGTGCCGAGCGCAGCATAGACGTAAATCCTGTTTCCGACCAACTCCCGCTCCGGAGACCGAGCCTTGGCGAATGGCGCCTCAGTAATCGTGAGGCGCTTCCGGGGCGCGAAAGCCTGGGGGTAGCTTTGGCTGGTCGACATCATACAAAATCACGGCCTCTTCAACGAACGATCTGTCGGGACCTAAAGATCAGTTAATCACTAGGAATCTCCTAAAACAACTGGACTTTCGTGGGAAGAGGAAACTTTGGTGTCAACCTAGATTCCCGCCGCCGGGACTATCTTCTGAGCCGGGCGTGCAGTGCCGCTCTCGAGCCGGCTTGAACCACCGTGCAGCCCGACACCGCGTCACAACGGTAGTGAATCCTCACGGGAAAGGCCTGCCACCCGGCCAAATTCGCTTGCTTGTCCACGTAGAAAGATTGGCCGGCGCCGGTTTCCAGGGCCCCTGCTCCGGCATCGTAGCCGACCAGCACATCGTCTCCTTCGATGGCAAACGACAGCGGCTTGGCCGCCGGGGTAGGAGCGGACCTGCGATGCACGGTGGCGGGTCGCTCAGCGCTGGTCTGGGCCGCTGCCCGCTGTTTCAGCAGATCTTCCTGTTCCGCGATCGAGGGGAAATCGGCTGAGAAACTCCACATGGAAACCTTCTCATAAGCGTTCTTTGAGCACGAAATTTCTCCCTGAGAACTGATGGCCGCAATCTGCCCATCGGGCCCAGTTTGTTCCTGAAAGATGTCCTGGCCCTTCTCGCGTTGCGCTTCCTGAGTCTGCAAGCGCTGCAGATCCGCCTGTCGCGCCGCCTCCAGATCGGCCTGGCTTGGCGTATCTTTGTTGCCTTTGCCTTTTTCCGGAGGCGGCGGCAGAGGCGGCAAGGCCAGCGCAGGATCGTATTTAACCAGAACGTCTTTGGAGCATAGAACAAAACCTTTCGCATCCTTCAATTGAAAGTTGACGGATAAGGGACGTGGCGGGCTGGCGATGGCCAGGGCAACGCCTGCGCTCTGCTCCGGCCCCACCGGCTCGAACGAGATGCGGTACTGCAGCGCTTCCTGATCCCATTTTGTGAAGAGATGGCCCTTGATTCCAAAGGCATTCGATGTGACCAGGCCGAGGTCGTAAGGGCCTGAGGGGTTTGAGACCAGCCAGGAGAAGAAAATAAGAATCACACCAAACATCAACCCGCCGAGGCCGCCGATGGCCACGAAGCGATAGAGAGGATTCTGGATAGCTGGAGCCGCGGGGGTTTCAGGGACCTGCGGGATCTCTCCTGCGGCCGTGAGTTGCGGATGCTGCGCGTCCGTTCCCGCCGCGATGGTGTCCGGCTCGCCGTGGCTCGCGATAGGCTTCGCCGCTTCGGCAAGTTGCTCTTCCGTGAGCGTGTAGGGAGAGACTTTGCTTTGCGGGCTCGCATCGGGGTGGGCATCGCTTGGCTCGCGGGTTTGCGCGTCCTGTGGAAGATAGAAGTCCTTGATATCGAGATTCTCGGCCCCTTCGCCTCTATCGTGCTGGTTGGTCTCCGGCGACGTGCGGTAGAAACTCTTCAGGTCCAGCTCGCCGCTCTTGTGGCCGGCGCTCTGCGCCTCAACATCGGATCCCTCACGGTAAAAGCTCTTCAGATCCAGATCGTGGTTGGCGCCGCCGGGATCCTGCTTGTCCGCATCCGACATCAAGCCGCGCCCCTTCCCACTTGCCGATCGCGTCTTTCGACGACCTTGAATGGTCCCCGGCGATAGACTCTGCCACCGTGTCCATATCCCGCGAGCACGAATCGTTCATAAGGGCTCCCCGCTACCGTCGCCTTCGCTCCAAGGCAGCGGACCCGGATGCCATCCTCTTGAAAGATGCATTGCATAGATGGTCGCTGTGTTGCTTGTTGGTAGATATTGGATCATTCCTTTTCTTCGCTGACAACCGCATTCCTTTATGGCGACTATCGGCGGTAACGGGACAGCAAGCGTAGCAGGAACCGTACCGGCTATCGGCAGTAACGGAAAGAAAACGGAGAGAAACCGCCCCTCAACCGCCGATGCATCACCCTTTGCCTTCCATTACGTCGCGGAGGGCGAAGCTGGTCTCGAGCCGGCTGACTCCGGGCAGGCGGGATAGCTCGTTCTGGTGCAGGCGGCCGTAGTCATCGATGCCGGCCACGCGCACCACGACCATGTAGTCGTATTGGCCGGCCATGAGGTGACAGCTCACGATGCCCTTGCATCTGCGCACCGCGGCCTCGAAGGCACCGAGCATGGCAGCGGTCTGGCGCTCCAAGGTGACGCGGATAAACACCGTCATGCGCCGTCCAAGGAGCCGGTCGTCGACCAGCGCTCGATAGCCGTGGATCGCGCCGGTTCCCTCAAGAGCCTGGATGCGGCGCGAAGCGGCGGAGGCCGAAAGACCGACCGCCTCGCCAACCTCGAAGTTCGTGGCGCGGCCCCGGCGTTCCAGATAGGCAAGAATGGCGACGTCGAGTGGGTCCATGGCGGAGCGGGCGTCGGGGCTTGCGCCCGTTTCTTGCACAAATTGGCCCTTCGGTTCACGTTTCGTTCTCATTTGCTCCTTGTACCACGAAGTTTGCACACATTGGAAGCGCTGTGCGCCTTAAGATTCCTGGGGATCGGAAACGCCTGCGGCGCAGCGCGGCAAGCCCAGGAAGCGAACCGCAGCCGCCCCGCGGCGCGAACAGGCGAGACAAGGAGCCGGCCATGAACATCGGAGTTCCCAGAGAGATCAAGGATCACGAGGCGCGTGTAGGCGTGACACCGGCGGGCGTGAAAGCGCTCACCGAAGCGGGACATACGGTGCGCGTGGAAGCCCAGGCGGGAGCGCAGTCCAGCTTCACCGACGACGAATACAAGCACGCCGGCGCGGAGATTGTGGGCGAGCCCGCGGGCGTATGGGCCAACTCAGAGATCGTGGTTAAGGTCAAGGA
>JASHTH010000360.1 GCA_030040655.1 Acidobacteriaceae bacterium
CGGGCTGGTTCAGGACCACCGTCACCGCCAGCGCCACAACTCCCAGCACCGTCATGTACACCACGCGCGCGTAGCGGCCTGTGAACAAAGGCCCGTCGGCGATTCTGATGGACAGCAGAGCCCTGCGCAGCCCCTCCCATGCAGCTAGAACCACCGTCGCAGTCAGCCAGATCGCCAGCCACACGCCCATCCACGGCGCTGCGCCGATAGCCGCAAAGACCTTGCCAATCTGCGCCCAGTCGTTGCGGGCGGTCGCGGGCTCGCTGCGAGAGGGCGTCGACTTTGGGGACCAGCAATCTCATCCAGCAATCTCATCCCCATCGACCTACCCACCATCACGATGAGGTAGGCGCCTGGCGCGGAGAGGGAGAGCAGATTAAGCATGGAATATAATGTGCTCTGAGGCCCGACTCACGGCGGAGACCGCACTTCGGAAAGATTTTGATGGCGAGTAGCGACCGTACCGTAATCTTTTTCGATTACCTTCTGCGCGCTGTGGCCCACGTTCGATTCGTGCCCCGCGGAATCCGCTATCGTCTGGTGCAAAGGTTGCGAAACGCTGATAGGAATCCAGATCGGCGCTTCTCGGTGCGCTTTTTTGGGCTGACGTACAATGGTTCGCTGGCCTGTCGACTCGACAGCTTCGTCTTCTTCCTTGGGTCTCATGAACCAGAGATACTGTTATTGTTTCATAAACTTCTGGCCGGTATGGATTCACCCGTCGTGGCCGATGTCGGAGCCAATGTTGGCCATCATTCCATTTACCTTTCTAAGCTTGCTGCCGAGGTTCACAGCTTTGAACCCTGGAAGCACGTCCGAGACCAGCTCCTTAGTAAGTTGAGTGACAACAATATACGGAATGTAAGAGTGCACGCAGTGGGACTGGGAAACCAGAATGAGACGAAGCTCTACTATGCTCCGCAGGGTGGCAATTCTGGCGCTGGATCGTTCTTGTCGGCTCACGAATCAGCAAGAAATCGACCATCGGAACGCCTGCCTATCGTGATCGGGGACGAATACCTTCAGCAAAACGGAATAGAAAAGCTAGATTTTATTAAGATAGATGTCGAAGGTTGGGAATGGTTTGTACTTCTTGGGCTGGTTAGGACGATCAAGCGATGTCGACCGGTTGTGCTGTTTGAATTTTGGGCGAGTACAAAGATGAACCTCAGGAGCCGATCCCAGCTTATGACAATCTTTCCTGAATATGAGTTGTTTCACGTCGGAGGGAAGATAAAGTTCTTGGCTCGGAACGAAATAAAGTTGGTCCGAGGAGAAGCGCTTCCTGGGGGAAACCTATTACTAATTCCAGCCGAAAAGGTTGAGTCGCTATGCGCTCGACTAAATCGCACGAGTCTTCTGAGAAGCCATCCTTGGTTCTTCTAAGCAAAAGCGATTCCGCGCCAAGGGGTGCCTTTGGCCGTGAAATGCCAATTTGTCAACCGCGGTCAAAAGCCTCGCCCCGTCGACGGATGGGTCGGTCTTCACGCTTTCCTTCCTATCCGTCATACACTCAGGGTCTCCTTCGGTCTCGCGAAACCATGGGATACCACCTTCATCGGCGCGGCCGCGGGCCAGGCGTCCTCGACCCTCAATTCCCAGCGCGAAGCGCCGGAATCGTCTTCACCGGTCTTGACAAAGCCAAGTTTCGCGTAGTGGTCCTTCACCAGCGCGTTGCGTTCCGTCGGCAGATATGTGCCCGTAAGCCGGCGGATGCCGTTGGCGCGAGCATGCTCGAGAATCTCGCGCAACACCATGTGCTCCACTCGCCGGCCGAGGACGCGGCAGCTCATCAGCCAGGTATCGATCTCCCATTCGCCCGGCTGCGAAAGGCGGCAGATGATCGCGCTGATCATGCCGCTATCGCCGAAAGTATCGGCGAGCCGGACCTGCAGCGTGAAGACTTCGGGGTCGGTCTCTGCTGCGATCACCTGGGGCTCGGTGTAGCGGCGCGTGGTCAGGTTGTATTGATTCGATTTGTTGATCAACTGCACGATGCGCGACCTTCCCGTTGCGTCGAAGGGTTGGAACGTGATCGTCATCTCCAGCGATGCGAGGTATGCCTCGACGCCGCCGGCGCTGGAGCGCAGGCTCGCGCGCCGGGCGTTGTCCTGGTAGTAGCCGGCGCGCTTCAGGTCCTCTTGCGCAATCGTCACCGCCTCGAAGTAGCCTGCGGCCGCAAGCGTTCTCGCGTACCACGAAGGATCGTCGGGCAGCTCGGGCACGGCGACCTGCGGCAGCAGTTCGCGCACCAGTCCGCGCTCTGCCGGATTGTCGTCCACCAGGACCATGGCGTCGAGACCGAGCGACAACTCCTCGGCGATAGCCCGAATATTGGTCGCCTTGTCTTCCCAGTTGGCTTGAAAAACGGCAATGTGGTCCAGCTTCAACAGCATCTCCGGATGCTTTTGAAACGGCTCGCGCGCGATCCCCTCGTCGTTCTTCGACGACACCGCGAGGACAACACCGCGTTGCCTCAACTCGAGAGCAAAACGCTGCAACGAGAGATGCGCTTCCCCGACCGGATCGCCCTGCGCGATCTGGATGCCCTCGAGCCCGTCGTCGCCGATGATTCCGCCCCAGATGGTGTTGTCGAGATCGAGGATGAGAACTTTCCGGCTCTTGCCGCGAACCGCCGCCAGCGTGCGGGCTACGTGATCGGCGTAGAGAGGAATGAATTCGACGGCAAAGGGAAACTTGGCGAGGTTCCACAGTTGCGTGTCGTGCCACTCCGCCAGCCCGACCGTTTCCGCCAACGCGTTCACATCGAGCAGAACGTCGCCGGATTCGGTTACAAAATCGGCAAGCCTGCGATTGATTTCTCCGATGAGGCTTCGCAGCGTTCCCTTGACCGCGCGGTCGAGACTGCCAAAGAGTGCCTCCGCCGGGGGAACAAAATTCTGGAAGACGCAGAGCGCATGGGTGTTCGACTTGATGTTATCGCGAAGCGTCTGCAAGTACGCGATGCCTCCCTCGACCGTCGCCGAAGCGGCCTCTGCGTCGCCCGGCGAAAGCTTCAACGGCAAAGCGCGGTAGTCCAGGGCGAACAAGACGGCATCCGGTTGGGAGCTGTTGACCCTGGAATCCGGAGCCAGCGCTTCCTGCGCGACCTGGTCGTAGGAAGGTTGAATCACTTCCAGCGCAATACCGTGCCGCGCCGCGGTGGCCACCATCGCCGGTACGATCATGTCGATCGTCGAGTTGCTCAAGACCGCCAACCGAAACGGTTGCAGCGGCTGCAGCGACCTTCCACCGGACTTTGCCTTGTCAATGGCCGAGGCCAGCTTGCTCAACCGGTTCAGGTCCAAGGCATAGTTGGCCAATCTCTGCAGCGCGCGCCCTACATCGGTTTCGGAACTGCCGATCGCTGCCTTCAAACGAGCGGCAAAATCTTCCGGCGCGCGAGGCAGCCATTGCAGTTCCGAGTAAAGAGAGTTCAAGCGCACTTCATCGCTCCCGGTTCGCTGTGGCGGTTTGCTCGTCCTATGTCCGTGCCTTGACCAGAGCCACTAGGTCGCCGACATTTTCGAGTTTTCCGACCTCGGAAGTCGAGAATCGGATCTTGAATGCCTTCTCGACAGTCAGGATGAGGCGAATATGCGTCAGGCTATCCCATCCGTCCACGTCTTTCGCCGTGAGTTCCGGCGTGAGGCCAACGGAATCGTCTTCGAAGACCTCATGGAAGATCTTCGCCAGCCGATCGTAGATCTGCCCTTCATCCATCCAGGCGAACCTCCTCAACGAAGAGCGGGAATGTAGAAGAGTGGTTTTCGTTTTCGGGAGACCATGAGCGACGATATAGGAGTCTATCCCGAACTGCACTCCAGGGAATTGTCGTGCGTTTGAGTGAAGACTAGCAGAATCGCAGAGGAGCTTCAAGGATACTGCCGACGCTTATCGCTCCGCGGTTACGCACGAATTTGACCGGAAGCTGCCATGCCGGCAAACCGGTCAGCGCGCGGGCCATTCTTCGACGACGACACCGAGATCGTTAAGCTTCCTGATGGCGATTTCGACGTTGCGCCGCACCTGCGGCCGATCTTTGGGACGAGCCAGCGGAGACTCGGCGATGGCGACCACGCGTCCGTACTGCCAGGCGCCGGACGGCAGCGCGACCAGGGCATTGGCCAGCTTATCGGGGCGGATCTCCAGTTCCTGGCGGCGCGCCGAAGCCGGCCGCAGGAAAGTTCCCTGGCCCACCGGACTGGGATTGGCGTCGGCCATCAGGATGCGCAAATTGATGGTGTCGGCATTCACCGAGAGAAAGGGATTGGCCCACGCGTTCGGCTCGTGCACGTCGATATAAAGGCTCTTGGTGGGCAGGGGAATCTGCGCCAGCGCCGCGCGTTGGCGGTCGATCTCGGTGGCGGCGGCCTGGGCCTGGCGCTGCGCATTCTCGGCATTTCGCGCCACGCCTTCCACTGCCTGCTCCTCCTTGCGGCAGGCAGTTACGGACAATGCCAGCAGGAAGGCCATCGCCGCGATGCCCTTGCAATTCCTAACCAGATTCACCCATCCAGAATATCAGCAGGTGGGATGATGCTTCGAGTGGCGATGTTGGCTCGATCCTCGCGGTTGCCCCATCCTTTCGCGTTTTTTGCGAAAGGATGGGATGAAATCTGCCGGCTTCCCGATGACTCATTCGCTCTTCCACACTGGCCGCCGCTTCTCCATGAACGCCCGTGTGCCTTCCGCCTTGTCGGCGGTCGCGGCGAGGCGGCCGAAGGCTTCGGCTTCGATCGCCAGCCCCGCATCGATCGATTGGTTCTGTCCTTCGTCGACCGCGCGAAGCACCTCGCCAAGAGCCAGGGGCGCGTTGGCGGCGATCTCCATCGCCAGTGCTTCGGCGCGAGCCATGAGTTGCTCCGCGGGAACCACTTCATCCACCAGGCCGATGCGCAGAGCTTCTCGCGCGTCGACAATCGCGCCGGTGAGTAGCAGCTTGAGCGCGGCTGCGCGGCCCACCAGCCGCGGCAGGCGCTGCGTGCCGCCGTAGCCGGGCAGGATGCCCAGCTTGACTTCGGGCTGGCCGAGCTTCGCGTCTTCTGCGGCAATGCGCATCGCACAGGCCATGGCCAGCTCGCAACCGCCGCCCAGGGCAAAGCCCCGAACACAGGCGATCACCGGCTTGCCCAGCGTCTCGATGCGGCGAAAGACGGCTTGCCCGCGCTGTGCGAATGCCTGCGCTTGCTCCGGCGCCAGCGCGGCCAGCTCGCCGATGTCGGCCCCGGCCACAAAGGCGCGATCGCCGGCCCCGGCGAGCAGAATCACGCGCACGCTATCGTCTGCGGCCAATTCGTCGAACGCGGCGGCCAGTTCGTCCAGCATCTCGGCGTTCAGCGCATTGAGCACCTTGGGCCGGTCGAGGGTGACTTGAGCGAGCGGAGGGCGTTTCTCGAGGCGAAGGTTGGCGAAGGGCATGGTTGGATCTCTCCCGTTAGATACGAGGGTCATGGAGCCGGTCGCGTCGGTCCAATTTCAAGGCACGTCTTCTGAAAGGTGCTGAAAAAGGCAGCTTCGCGCTCCAAGGCATTTTTTCCCGCGGCCTGCTTGGCACCGGGGATCCTCCTTCGCCATCGAAATCCTCTTGAAAGCCCTGCGGCGTATCCGCACGCCCGCAATCTACTTCGGCAACATGCCATGTGCAATCGCATCGAGAATCCCATTGAGAAAGTTGATCGACTCCGTCGCGCAGTAGCGCTGGGCGATCTCGAGGGCTTCGTTGATGACGACGGGGAACGGAGTCGCCTTGAAGTCCAGCATTTCTCCCACTGCCATGCGCAACAGGTTGCGATCGACAGCCGGCATGCGCTCCAGCCGCCAGTGCTTCGAGTTTTGCGCGATGAGCTTGTCAATCTCGTCCTGGCGCGTTGTGGCCACGCGAAAGAGGTCTTCGGCGAAGCCGCGCACTTCCGGCTCGGCCTCGCCGCTCGATTTCCAGAATGTCGCGCGCACCTCGTCCGGCGTCTGCTTGCCGATATCCGCCTGAAAGAGCATCTGCATGGCGAGCTCGCGCGATTTGCGGCGTCCGGAGCTCAAGCGTGGCCGCTTTCGAGCAGCTTGCGCCGCAGGCTGACCATCTCGATGGCGGCCACGGCGGCCTCGAAGCCTTTGTTGCCCCCTTTGATGCCCGCGCGGTCGAGCGCTTGTTCGAGGCTTTCGCACGTAAGCACCCCAAAGCTGTGAGGAACGCCGGTCTCCTGCTGCGATTGTCCGATGCCGCGCGCCACCTCGTTATAAATGGCCTCGTAATGCGCCGTTTCGCCGCGCAGCAGGCAGCCCAGCGTGACGATGGCGTCGAAGTTGCCGCGCTCGGCCAGCGTGCGCGCGGCGGCCGGAATCTCCCACGCCCCGGGAACGCGCGCCACTTCAATGTGGCGGCGCTGAGCGCCGCTGCGCAGCAGCGCGTCCAGCGCCCCATCCAGAAGGCGGTCGGTGATGACGGCATTCCATCGCGCCACGACGACGGCGAACTTCATTCCTTCGGCCGAAAGGTCGCCTTCCACGGCAACCGGTTTCGCCCGCAGCGGATCGGTCCACGCCCAGAACGAGACCGCGCAACCGGGCTCAGGCTCGACGGTAAAGAGCCGCGACTTCCAGTCTGTCTCTGCAATCGGTTTCAGCCGCGTCCCCGCGTCTGCGCCTTGCGCGCGCAGCCACGCCTCGGCGGCGCGGTAGACGGAATCGAGCGAGGTGACCTCGACGACAATCTCTCCCGTCGATGGGAATCGGCCTTCGACAATCTCCAGTTTGCCGAGCGGAGCAACAAAAGAAGCTCCACGGCTGCCTTCCTCGCTCCATCCCTTGCCGGGAGCGAAGCCCAACGCCGCGAAGAAGCCGGACAGGCGATCGAAAGCCTCGGCGCTGCCGGCGGGGCGCAGGAAGGAGATTCCCTTGATCATGGTTCGATTCTAACGTGCGCGTGCAGCGAGTCAGCCAGTCGGTGGAGGGGGCAGCTTGGAGGGTACGGGCTTTACACGCTGCGGAAAAACTCGCGCCATTGGCGGCTTTGAAAGGGCACGGCTTCAGTCGTGCCGAAAAAGTCCTTCATCTATTCATCTTCTCGCGGGCTTCAGCCCGCGAGACGCTGCTCCGCAGCCTGTTCAGCGCGTACGATATCTGCCCCAAAGAAGAGCTATGAAGCCCCCGGGTGCCCCGAGTCATTCATTCGCGTCAGTTAGCCTTGTCATCCTGAGCCGAAGGCGAAGGATCCGCGGGTGTATTTTCATGCTCTCGAATGGAACCGTGTTCCATGCCCGACTGCGGATGTTCTTTGAAGAATTTCGGGTTCACCACACCAGGACTCTGACCGTCTGAACTTGTACCAAATCTGGGTGCCCCAGGTCCGTGTTTTCGGACCTGGGAAAGCATGATCGTTGGTGCGAATTCATGCGGTCGGAGACCTAGCCTCCAAACAGACTCACCACCTTACGTCGTCGACCGCGCCTTGACCGCAATCACCGTGGCCGGCGTCGAGCTTCCCTGGGGCGTATTGACTGGGTTGGTGCAGTACGGGTCCGAGGCCGAGAGCGGAACACACGCGGGCAGGTTGGGGCTGATCTGCTGAGTGTCGGTTGGAACAGCAATGGCGGAAGTCGGAATGGCGATGTAGTGAATCTTGTTATCGCCCGCCGTCGAGACAAAGAAGATCGTGTTATCGAGGCTAAAGGCTCCGGCCACAGGCGCTGTAATACTCGATGCGCCCTTCAGCGTGACGTATCCCACCGTCCCCAGCGTATCGGCGCTCTTACTCGGCACATAGTAGGGCAGCTTGGCTCCCGCCGTGGTTCCGTCGTAAGTGAGGAACGCGAAGCTCGGCGCCTGCGATGTGCTGCCGTTGATCAAGGTCGGCGGCGGCGACGCGACAACCTGGTTGATAGCTGTGGCGTTGACCGCGATCTGCGTCTGGTTGAGCGTGTGCGTCAAACTGAGCGCCTTCAATGTCGAGCCCGTTTGCGGGCAAAGCGCGGAAAACTCGGCAGGATTGAGCCCGATATCGGAAAACGCGATTCCGCCCGTTCCCAGCGCCGCGCCGAGAATATGCTGCCCGTCGGCGGTCGCCGTCAGAACGTCGGTCGCGGTGGCGACCGAATCGCCCTGAGGATAGAAGGCGCTGATACTGGCGTTGCCTGCGGGCCCCGATCCGCCCGCTGTTCCCGTGGGGCACCAGGTGTGCGCCACGGTGGGGCTGCCGCTGAGGTACGCGCCCACGCTGGGAACCGTGATGGCCAGGTTCGTCGCCCCTCCCGAACTGCTCAGGTCGTAGGTGCTCCAGTTGGAGTTGCTGTTGTAGACGTAGAGCGTGTCGCTATGGCCGGGGCCGAGCGATGCGCTGTCGCTGATAAAGAGCGTCTTCGCGTCCGGCGTCCAGGCCGCGGCATTGCCAATGCCGCCGAAGCTGGCCAAAACGGTTCCCGAGGGACCGTAGATGTAAAAGACGTGGCGCACCTGGTCGTTGATGAGCAATTCCGAGTCGTTGGGCGCAACCGCCAGCACTACGCCGGGGACGGTGGGGTCTTCTTTGCTGATGGCATTGTTGGTCGTCGAATAAATCATCAGTTCGTGCGCGGAGCCGAAATAGAGGTTGGTGCCCAGTTGGTCCATCACCATGGAGTTGGGTACATAGGGCAGGCGCACCGCTGAACCGGGCGTGCCGGTGAGCAACTCGAGGGGCACAAAGTACTGCGACTTGCCGGGCGCCCCGAACCACATGAACGCGCTGGCCGTGCCCGGCACGGTGACCGTCACCGGATTGGACGAGATCGACAATCCCGTTCCGTTCAGCCCCACCTGGTTGATGGGAGAAGGATCGCAGTCGGTCGGCTGGCAAACCGCATAGAGCGTACCGGTGCCCGGGAAGTTGGTGGTAATGCCGCCGCCGCTGCCCGAACCGATATCGAGCGGATTGGTCGACTGATAGTCGAGCGTGAGCCCCGTGATCGGGTTGCCGTGGGTGTCGACGACCGTGGTCACCAGAGTCTGCTGCACGCCTTGCGTAATCGTGCCGCTGGTGGCGCCGTTGGCCAGAGTGACTTTGATCGATTGCGGTGGGCACGTGGAAAAGTAGCCGGCCGCCGATCCCGACCCCGCCACCGAAGCCGTAATGACCGTCGTTCCCGGCTGCTCGGCGGTGATTTCGTTGTTCACATTGTTGATCGTTGCAATCGCCGCATTGCCCACCGTGAACGAGAGCGCGCCGATGGAAGACGGGCAGGTGGGGATCTGGCTCAGGGGCACGTTTTTGGGCAGCGGGCAGGTAAGCACCCCGGGATTGCTTGCAGCCTGCTGGATCACGCTGGACGGCGCACACAGCAGGACGCTGCCTGCTGTGTTCTGGTACGAACCCGAATAACAGGCCTGCGCATCGAGCGGGATGGGCGTGCCGTTGGAGCTGCTGTAGAGCTGCCCCTGCGAGAGGCACTGCGGTGGACCGGCAAGGGCCACGCTCGTCACCTGCGGATGGACGTAGATTTCCACCGGGTTCGACGTGACTCCGTTGGCTGAAGCCGTGATAAACGCAGTGCCGTAGGGCAGCCCGCCTGTGTTGGGCAGGGGATTGGGATAGTTGCAGTAGGTGTAATTGGCAATGCCGCCGCCGGTGTTGCGGTTCCACGTGCCGGCGCAAATGTTGCCGGTCGGCGAGACGTCCACCAGCTGGTTGTTGGTGGTGCCGTAGGTGTAGGTGGCTACGGTGGCCGACGACCCTTTGCAGGTCTTTGCCGTGGGACCGGCAATCTGCTGCTCCTGCCCGAACGCCAGCGAGATGCCCGTCGTTTGCGGCTGCAGATTGATGGAGGCTACGTCCGTGATCCTCAACCCGTAACCGAGGCCGTTGCAATAGTTGGCCGCCGGGTTGCGGGTGCAGCTTGAAACCGAGATCCCGGCCGGAATCGCCAGGCACAACAAACAAAGAACCGTCAGCAACCGCTGCATGCATCCTCCCCGCTCCGCCCGTTCAAGGCGCGGAACGGTCCCTTTCAATGAATCGAATGATTCGGTGGAATCGTCGTCACGTCGTCCAGGGTTTCCGCGCCACCGGCAAAGGCCGCCCCGTCATCCGGACGCCGGCGTGAGAGTCTTCCCGCGGCCGGTCAGCACAAAATCTCCCCGTAAACTCCAAAGAAAAGTGTATCAAGGCAAGGCCAATCAGGAGCGCGCGGGCATTAGGT
>JASHTH010000361.1 GCA_030040655.1 Acidobacteriaceae bacterium
AATGATTCCCACCGGGTGCAGCGCGCGAATCTCGCTGAGCGGAACGGAGCAGGGAAGGACGACGGAGAAGACGTTCTGCTCGCGAATGCGCCGCGCGATCAGCTGCGTATATTGCGAGCCGAAGTCGAGGATGACGATGGTCTGGGTGTCCACTTTCTATTGTGGCAGGACGCGGGGCGGGAAGTAAAGAAGTGTCAGATGAATGGGGCTGGACAGGTCCGGGCAGGATCGATCACCGCGATCTGTTGCCTGTCCTCATAGTTGGCCATGACTCATAATCGCCTGAGAGACGACGTCACCGGAAACTGGAAGGTGCAGATCGTCCTTCTCGGGTATGCCAATATGATGGTCCCTTTTTCCGGCGAGGAAGCGCGCGGCATTGCTGCGCTGGTCAATGGAGATGGCAAAGTCCTTCAACGCGTTCGTCCCCAGGCCGGCGATTGGGAAAATAGAGCTCATCTCGATGTAGGGACCGTTAAAGCGATATGCGCCCAGGCCCACTTGACCAATCATCGTTCCGCCCTGCACGAGGTATTGGCTCACCTGCGTCTGCCCCTTCGCGACCAGGGCAAGGCTGCCGGTAAAACCCAGTCCCTTGCCAACCGAGTCGGGAAGACTCAATGCGCTGCTCCCGGTATCGATTGCCGCCTCGGTATCTCGGCCATTCACCGCGATTGTCACCACTGGAATCCCGCTCTTCATGCTGAGGGGCAAAGTCTCCGCACCATCCTGGGCTGAGAGGGAATCGTCTCCCACTATGATCCGCTTCTTAGGGAAATCGACGGTCAGCGTTTTGTCGCGAAACAGTTTGATGCCCAGCACTCCATCGCAGCCCCGCCCGGCACCCGGAAACTGATTCACGAGCGCCGCGACGCCATGAAAATCGAGGCCAGCCACAGAAAGAGAATCCAGCGTCACCGTGTCTACGACTCGATCCGCTTTGCCTGACAGATCGGTCAGGTGCTTCTGCCCGGTCGATTGCAATTTGAGCTTTTGCGCAAGCGCCGGCGAGACGATGGCCGCCTCGCTCGTTCCTGTATCGACGACGAATTCGAAAGGCCCCTGGCCACCGATCGTGACTTTGACCATGGGAAGGCCATGGTTGATCGTCATGGCTGCGGAGTGATCTCCAGCCTGCCCAGCCACGGGTAATTCCGGGCAGACGGCCAAGATCGAAGCAAGGCAAAGAAACCGCGGAAGCAAACTCGACATCGCGTCCCCTTTTGTTCAGGTCATCGAAATCCCTCCGAGGAAGCTACTGATCAAAGCTATATCACATTTTCGACGTCAGAACTCCTCTTCGTCTTCAGCGAAGACCTTTCCCGGAGTCTTCCCCGGGGCCAATCCCTCACCATCGTCTTCATCCAAGTCGCGGTCAATGGAGTCGGACAGGGCCGGAGGCCGTTCCTGGGCCACACGCTGGGCTTCCTTGTAGTGCTCAAGCATGTCCGGGAGGAGCTTGTGGAAGTAACGAACGGGTCTGTCTAGCCCGGAGAACTTTGAACGCCATGGATACTCGGAAGCTGCAGCCAAACCACGCCAGACTAAGATCCGGTACCGGCGGTTACACATCGCGGAACCTCCGCCTCGGGAATGTGGATCACAGAACCGCAGGGCGACGATTTAAGAAGAGTCCTCTTTGATCGGAATCCGGTGTACGAATCGGAAAAGAGGGAAGAGTGTTGGACGTGCTTGAAGATGCCCGTCAGGTCTTGCAGGATTTTCTCCCACCCGAAATGCGAGAGATTCGTGGCCAGTTGGCCGCGATGAATCGACGGATAGACGCCATCGAGAAGATCAGCCGGATACGTCATGAGAGCATCGTCCAGCGGCTCGAACTCCTCCAGCAACCCTTCGCTTTCGACAAACGCATCTCGAATCTCGAAGGGAAGAAGCGTCGTTCTGCGTAGATTGCATCCCCTCTACTTCGCCTCGTTCTTGTACACCACTCCGCCCTTCATCACAAACTTCACATCCTGCAAGATGCGAATGTCATCGAGCGGATTCTTGTCGACGGCGATGATGTCGGCCCATTTGCCGGGTTCGAGAGTGCCGGTCTTCGCGCTCCAACCCATCAGGTCCGCGGCGTTGAGCGTCGCGGTTTGCAGCGCGGCCAGCGGCGACATGCCCATCTGATTGACGTAGACGTCGAGCTCGTGAGCATTGAGGCCGTGCGGGTAGACGGCGGCATCGGTGCCCATGGCGATCTTCACCCCGGCTTGGATGGCGTGCCGGATGTTGTTCTTGGCGACCGCGCTCACGTCGATCATCTTCTGATGAGAATACGGCGGCAGGTGCCCATTTTCGACCATCCAGTCTTCGAGGTAGAGCGTAGGCACGAGATACGTGCCGCGCTTCTTCATTTCGGCGATCGCCTCGTCGTTGATGTAGCTGCCGTGCTCGATGGAATCGACGCCGGCTTCGGTGGCCCACAGGATTCCCTGCGCGCCGTGCGCGTGCGCGGCCACTTTGCGGCCGAGCCGATGCGCATCGGCGACGATGGCCTGCATTTCCTCGAGAGTGAACTGCGAGGCCTGCGGGTCGTCGCCCTTGGAAAGCACGCCGCCGGTGGCGCAGATCTTGATCAGGTCGGCCCCGTACTTGATGTTTTGCCGCACCATGTGCTGTACGGCGGCAATGCCGTCGGCCACGCCGTCGCCCACGGCGTGATACCGGAAGGGAAGCAGGTTGTCGTCGCAGTGGCCGCCGGTAATGCCGATCAGCGGGCCGCTCACCAGCATATGCGGCCCGGCAACCTGCCCGGAGTTGACGGCATCGCGCAGGTCCACGTCGACGTAGCCGCTGGCGCCGACGTTGCGCACCGAAGTGATGCCTGCCAGCAGCGTGGCCCGCGCGTTGACCACGCCATTGATGGCTTCCTTGGCGTCGGTGCTGGTGACTTCGCGGTAGGGATCGAAGTCGGGATTCATGGTGAGGTGCGTATGCACATCGATCAGGCCGGGCAGCGCGGCCATTGCCCCAAGGTCGACGACTGAGTCGCCTGGCTGCGCGGCGACTTGTGCGGTCGGCGCGACGGACTGGATGGTGTCGCCCACAACGACGATGGTCTGGGCATCGAGCAGCTTGCCGGTTCTCACATCGAGCAGGTGACCGGCGCGGACGAGCGTGCGTCGAGCCGGCTGCGCCGCCGGTTGTGCCGCGATGGATAGGGTTGCGAAAAGACAAGACAGCGCGATTGCCGGCTTCGACAAAAAGATCATTCGATTTTCTCCGGTGGGAATCTGCAAGCGGAGTGTAGCAAACGAGGCCGCCTGCGACTTCAGGAAACTGCGGGCTTATCGAGTGCGAAGCACGGGGGAGGGAAGAGCATTTCCAGGGGATGGCTTGGGAGGATTTGTCTATGCCCAATTCTTGCCGATCGCGTCGAGGTTGCAGCGGCCCAGATCCTCCGGTGCCGGAGCCGCATTCCAGCTGCGGTCGGCGCGCGGCGAGGCATATCACGCCGTCGTTTCGTCGCGCTCCTGTTTTCTGTAAATTGCAGAGCGTACCCTTCGGCTCGGGATGCGGAAGTCGCCGCGCGCGGCCGGCGGCGCGTGATACGCTGCTAGGCGGCGCCCCTCGATTGAATTAGGCAGCGCGAAATTGGTCAAGGTCTCTCCGGCGGACGCCTTCACGCACAAGAGGCGACTCCAGCTGGAAACCTTAGCGAAGGATTCCCCGATGAACCGTCTTCGGATTGTTCCCATTGTGCTGCTGGCGGCAGGGAGCGCGGCGGTCGCGCCAGCACAGCAGAGTGACTCGGAGCCATCGCCGCCGCAGGCGATCAAGAGTTTCGACGCGTCGGCGATCGACAAGAGTGTCGATCCTTGCGTGGATTTCTATCAATTCGCGTGCGGCAACTGGGTCAAGGAGAATCCCATTCCTGCCGACCAGGTGCGCTGGGCGCGGTCGTTTTCGCTTCTGGCGGAACGCAACCGGTACCTGCTGTGGAAAGACCTGAACGCTGCGGCCACCAGCCCGAAGACGCCGCTTGAGAAAAAGTACGGCGACTACTTCGCCGCCTGCATGAATTCCGACCTTGTGAACCAGAAGGGGTTGCAGCCGATCGAACCGGCATTCAAGCAGATCGCGGAGCTGAACGATGCGCATCGTCTGGCCGCGCTCGTGGGCGAACTGGCCGAAAAAGGCGATCCGGAGAATCTATTCCGTTTCGGCGTGCAGCAGGACGAGAAGGACTCGTCCAAACAGATCGCGAGCGTAAGCCAGGCCGGGCTTTCGCTGCCCGATCGCGATTACTACATCGTCGACAACAAGCGCTTCGAGAACATTCGCAGGGAATATGTCGAGCACCTGACGAAGATGTTCACGCTGGCCGGCGACTCGCCCGATGAAGCGGCCAAAGAGGCTGCAGCCGTGATGCAGATCGAAACCGCTCTGGCCAAGGCTTCCACCAGTCGCACCGAACTGCGCCAGCCGGAAAATCGATACCACATTTACACCGTGGCCGATTTCGAGAAGCTCGCGCCGGACTTTGATTTTGCCGTCTATTTCAAGGATGTGAAGGTGGGCTCGTTCGACACCCTGAACGTGGCGACACCGGATTTCTTCAAGGAAGTCAATGAGCTGATCGCATCCGAGCCGGTGGACGCTTGGAAGTCCTATCTTCGCTGGCATGTGCTGCACACCTTTGCTCCCAACCTGCCCAAAGCGTTCTTCGACGAAAACTTCGACTTCTTCGGCAAGACATTGCAGGGGCAGAAAGAGCCTACGCCGCGCTGGAAAGAATGCGCGATGATGACCGACCGCGCACTGGGCGAGGCTGTTGGCCAGGACTGGGTGAAGCAGAACTTCCCGCCGGCGGCCAAGGCCAGCATGGACAAGCTGGTCGCCGAGCTCGAGAAGGCCATGGGCGAAGACATCAAGACACTGCCGTGGATGAGCGACCCGACCAAGCAGGCGGCGGAAGAGAAACTGGCCATGATCCGCAACAAAATCGGCTACCCGGAGCATTGGCGCAGTTACGCGGCGCTGAAGGTCGAGCGCGACGACCTGATCGGCAACTTGCGGCGCGAGGCGGTCTTCCAGCGCAACTGGAACCTGGGGCACCTCGGCAAGCCGGTGGACGAAAAAGAGTGGGGCATGACGCCGCCCACGGTCAACGCGTATTACGAGGATTCGATGAACGACATCAACTTTCCGGCCGGAATCTTGCAGCCGCCGTTCTTCGATCCGAATATCGATCCCGCGGTGAACTACGGCGGCATCGGCGTGGTGATCGGCCACGAGATGACGCACGGCTTCGACGACCAGGGCGCGAAGTATGACGGCAAGGGCAACCTGCGCCAATGGCAGACCGACGCGGACAAGAAGGCCTTCGAAGAGCGCACCAGCTGCGTGGCCGACGAGTATTCGGGCTTTGAAGCCGCCCCGGCTCACGGCGACGTTTCGGGGCAAAACTTAAACGGCCGCCTGACACTGGGCGAAAACACCGCCGATAACGGCGGGCTGCGCATCGCCTACCTTGCCCTGTTGAATACGCTGGCCGAGGAAGGCAAATCGATCGACGAGACGATCGACGGCTTTACCGAGGGGCAGCGTTACTTCCTGGGCTTTGCGCAGGTGTGGTGCCAGAACCAGACCGAGCAATCGGCACGCCAGTCCGCGCTCGTCGATCCGCACTCGCCCGGCCGTTGGCGCGTCAACGGCTCGGTGCAGAATTTCGACGAATTCGGCAAGGCCTTCGGGTGCAAAAAAGGCCAGCCGATGTACCCGGAAAACTCCTGCCGAGTGTGGTGAGGATGGCGAATTTGGAAGGATGCGAGATTCCTTGCGCTCAGAGTTGACGTTTCTTATTGAAGGTCAGTCCAAAAAAGCAACCGTGATGCAAAGGGGATGTGTGTCGAAGTTGCGGCAAGCCAATCGTGGCCGACTTCGATTTTCCCAAGGGTACGCGACTCCGGCCCGCGGCGTCGTAGACTAGGCACAAGTAACCCTCGGCTTTTACAATGCAGCAGGGACCCGTCCCAACCCAGCTCTGCTGTGGAACGATCGCGCCTGGCGGCCCACGCCGGCCAGGATGAAGGAAGCGCATGAAGTTTACGGAACTCGGCAAGGCTCTTGCGGTGAACGCGCTTTGTTTGGGCGTCGCCGTCGGGATTACGTCTTGCATTCAAAGCTACACAGTCGGTTTTCTCTATGTGACGGGTACGGTCACTGCCCAACCGAACGGCGCCGGTATCATCAGCGGGTTCAAAATCGATCACAATACCGGCTTTTTGACTCCTATTAACGGCATGCCGGTTTCTTCCGGCGGTGCCAATCCCGTTCGCGCCACTCTGCTCTCCGGTTCGCGTTTTCTTTATGTCCTGAATCGGGGAGCGAATTCGTCGGGAGGCAGCGACTGCACCACCGCCGACCCCTGCCGGAACTCCAATATCGCCCAGTTTGCCGTGGGATCCAACGGCATCCTCACGCCGCAGGAGACATTCTTCTCCCAAGGCATCAATCCCATCCGGCTGCTCTCCGACACGTCGGGGTCGTATCTGATGGTGCTCGATCACGACGCGCCTTCGAGCGGCGGCTGCAAGCTGGCGCTGGGATCGGACGTGACGACCTGCGGCGACATCACTGTTTTCCAGATCAACCAAACCACGGGGCGGCTGCAACTGGTCATCAACGCCCAGGTGACGTCGGCCGGCGGACAGGCCTTGCCCTACTTTCCGGTGCCGGTCGATCCCATCGATTTTGTGCTCAGCAGCAGCTATGTGCTTACGTTGACCGGAACTCCCGCCACGGGCGACTTTGTGTTTCCCTACACTTACAATCCCTCCAGCGGACAGTTGACCGTGAGCCAGAATGCCGAGCAGCAGCTCAATATCCATGAGGCGACGGCGATCGTAAGCGGCTCCGGTGTGATTTACGTACTCGACAACGAACCGATCACGAAAAATGGTGCGGTCGCTTCGCAGAGCCAGATGCTCCCCTTTACCATCGGGAACAACGGCGCCCTGCAACCGGAGCCGGGCGGCGCCGTGCCGGACGATCCTGCGCAGGCCAATCCGGTTCAGCTCCTGGTCGAGTCGAAGGGAAAATGGGTTTACGTCGCCAATGACGGAGACAACAACACGTCCTCCGGTGCGGCGCAGAGCGGCATCACCGGCTATGTCATTGAGCCCTCGCCCTTTCAGCTGGTGGAAATCCCCGGCTTGCCTTTCGGCACCGGCGCAGGTCCGCAGTGCATCGTCGAAGATCCCTCGAATCAGTTCATCTACACGGCCGATTTCGACGACTCGACCGTCACCGGCAAGGCCCTCGACCAGAACTCGGGTGTGCTGAACAATCTGCCCAAAACCAGCACTTTTGCGCTGAGCGGGCCAGCCACCTGGTGCTTGATGAACGGCCGCACCGACTAACTCGATG
>JASHTH010000362.1 GCA_030040655.1 Acidobacteriaceae bacterium
CTGGCGCACCTGGTGCTGTGGTCGGGCGCGGAAGGCTTTCTCCATGGCGCGTTTCTCGGCTTTATCGCCTGGGCGGGGTTCATCGCCTGCCCCAGCCTGCCGCAGGGCATCTACGAGGGCCGGCCGTTCAAGCTCTTCGCCATCAATGGTGGCTATTGGTTTGTGGGACTTCTGATTTCGGGCGGAATCCTGGCCGCGTGGCGCTGAACGGCTGCATGGGAGTGGATCGGTTTCCCTCAAGGCTATGGCAGTTTAAGAAATTCTGTAGACGAAGAAAGATCGCTGAGTCGACGCGATCACCGGGGTCCCCAACGACATGTATCCGTCGTTGGGGTGGGACCAACAGGGGGCGGCGGCCTTGAGCAGCATTCCAAAAGACACACTATTTCTTAAACTGCCCTAAAGCCCACGAGAAAAATCAATGACAAAGGACTTTTCGGCACGACTGAAGTCGCGCCCTGTTACAAGCCGCATCGTGGAGAGTTTTTCCGCAACCTGTAAAGCCCGTCCCCTCCCAACTGTCCTGCTACTTCGCGCGTCGCCGCCATCGAGCCACTTTACAATGGCTGCATGAAGAAGGCAGCAACCGCTTCGAAACGGCAAATCACCACTTCCGGCGCGCCGGCGGCGATCGGGCCCTACTCGCAGGGAGTGCGCACGGGCAAGCTCGTGTTTACGGCCGGGCAGATCGCGCTCGACCCCGTGCACAACGCGGTGATTGCCACCGGCATCACGGAGCAGACCGGGCGCGTGCTGGAGAATCTCAAGGCCATTCTGGAAGCCGCTGGATCGAATTTTTCGAAGGTCGTGAAGATGACAGTGTATCTGAAAGACATGAATGACTTCGCGGCGATGAATGCCGTTTATGCGACGTACGTTGCGCCGGAGGGGGTGACGCCGCCGGCGCGCACCACGGTCGAGGTTTCGCGCCTGCCCAAAGACGCGCTGGTGGAGATCGACTTGGTGGCGGAGGTGTGATCCTCAGGGGCTGAAGCCCGCAACATTCTCATTCGCATATGTACGGGCTAAAGCCCGTACCTCCTCATATCGAAAGGATGTGATGAGCGAATCGACGGAAAAGATCATCCGCAGCGAAGCCGATTGGCGCAAGATGCTTTCGCCCGAGCAGTACCGCGTTCTGCGCGAAAAAGGCACGGAGCGAGCCTTCACCGGCGCGCTGACCGAGAATCACGAGACCGGCAACTATCACTGCGCCGGCTGCGGCACGCTGCTTTTCCTGAGCGGGGCCAAGTTCGACTCCGGCTGTGGCTGGCCTAGCTTCATGATCCCTGCCGATTCGACGGCTGTCGAGGAGCACGAGGATCATAGCTGGGGCATGCACCGCATCGAAGTGACCTGCGCGAAATGCGGCGGGCATCTCGGACACGTCTTCCCCGACGGACCGCAGCCAACGGGCTTGCGCTACTGCATCAATTCGGCCTCGCTGACGTTTGAGAAAGAAAAGAAGGGATAACCGGGCGCAGCGCGATACGCTGGCTGCATGGGCTCTTTGCGCTCCGTATCGGGATGCTTTGTTGGGTTGCTCTGTTCCTGCCTAAGCCTCTCTGCCATTTCTGCAACATCGCCGGCACAGGGAGACCAGCAAATCGACCAGCGATTGCAGTCGATCGCGCAGGCTCACCACGGCCACGTCGCCGTGTACGCACACAACCTGAAGACCGGCCAGACCGCTTTGCTTGATGCCGACGAGCCAGTGCAGACGGCCTCCGTGATCAAACTCGGCATTCTCCTCGATGCCGCCGAACAGATTCGCGCCGGCACGGCGAAGTTCGAGGAAGAGCTGGTGCTGACCAAGGAGAACCAGGTTCCAGGCTCCGGCGTGCTCGCGCAGCTCGACACGCCGCTGGCGCTTACGCTTCGCGACGCGCTGACGCTGATGGTGATCGTGAGCGACAACACGGCGACGAATATGGCCATCGACCGGCTGGGCCTGGCGCACATCGACGCCACGCTGCGCGCGGCCGGACTGAAGCAAACCTGGCTTTACAAGAAGGTCTACAAGCCCGCGCAGGGGCCCGTGCCGGCCGACCAGCCCAAATTCGGCCTGGGCAAGACCACTGCGCGAGAGATGGCCCAAGTGATGGAGCGGCTCGTCGAATGCCGGCTCGACCTGCATGGAGGGCCGCCGCAGCCGGCCGATGGCCCCATCTGCGGCGCCATGCTGCTGATGCTGCGCGCGCAGCAGGACCGCGATAGCCTGCCGCGCTACATCGAATCGCTCGACACCAGCGAGCACGGCTCGGCGATCGGCGACAAGATCGGCGCGCTCGACCGCGTGCGCAACGACGTGGCGCTGATCGCGACGAAGAGCGGTCCGGTCGTGATCTCCGCCTTTACCTGGGACAACGCCGACCAGCGCTGGACGGGCGACAATGAAGCCGAGCAAACTCTGGGCAAGATCGGCAAGGCGATCGTCGATCGCTGGTCGCCCGAAGGGTTGGATGCGGCGGCGTTCAATTGGGAGAATCCGCTGGCGGATGCGGCTCAAACGCAGAAGCATTGAATTCCGAGCTACGAATCACGCCGGAATTCGCCCACAACAAAACCCCGTCCGGAGGGACGGGGTTGGTGATCTCAAAGCATCGTAGGTCCAAAATTCCGCCCGGCCGGCCAGGCCTCAGGCCTTGGCGATCTTGCCGGCCTTGATGCAGCTTGTGCACACGCGCAACCGCTTGGGCGCCCCGTTCACCAGCGCCTTCACCACCTGAAGGTTGACGTCCCAGGTGCGGCGCGTCACGTTGTGTGCGTGCGAGATATTGTTGCCGAAGCGGGGTCCCTTGCCGCAGATGTCGCATGTCTTAGCCATGATGAGATTCGAAGCTCCTGTTCGAATTTTCAGTATATCGAGACTCGGGCTGTCGCGCCAAACGCGCGGCCCCTTAACGGGCATCCAAGATGTCGTTATAGGAGTGCCTCGCCCATCCGAGGTAGTGGGGATTGGAGCGGTTCGCCTCCTGCAGGCTTTTCAACACTAGCGGAAGAAGCTCGCCATAATCCGGCGTGCGCAGGGCAATAGCCATCCTGGCGAGATTGCGGCCGGAGAGACCGTCGTAGGCCATGGCCAGGAACTTTTGGCTCGCCGCGGCGGCCTTGTCGGCTTTTTGCGCGGGCGATTGACCGTCGCTGGGGCTGCTCAACTCATACATCATGAGCGTGACGCGCGGCGTGGCAGCGAGCAGCATCTTTCGCTGCTCGCGGTCGCCCTTGAGGAGCTTGTTCTGAATATCGGCGTTCACGGTCATCCCGGCCGGTTCAGCCAAGGTGCGTACGGCTCGGAATGCGTTGGCCAGGCCGGGCAGAAAGCGCAGGTTGCCGGGTCCCTTGTTCTCCGGCCGCTGCTGTGGCTCGATATCGAGGTGAATCCCATCGAAGCCGCTGCCGGGATGCATTCGGTTGAAGGCGACGATCTCTTTCACATGATTGAGAAGCGTTTCGAGGTGTTTTCCCGGTTCGTCGGCATCCGTGCTCGAAAGCAGCGCTTCGGCGCGAATTCCAGCTCGATGGAGCAGGCCGATGGTGCGTTGAAAGTCGGCTTCCTCGGTTGCGGCCTTCGCGGCCGAGTACGAGAGATAGACCTCGTTGATGCCTTGTTCGCGACAAAAGTCGCGCAGGCGCTCGGCGCCCCGCGGCGCGCGCAGTACCTGATCGCTCTTCCACACCCAGAGGCCATGAACAAAGCTCTGCGGAGGCTGTGCGTCTGCCTGCCATTGGGGCCAACAGACAAAGGCACACAGCATGCAAATTCGGAGCGCTTTCACGTTCGGCCTCCTGGGTTGAACTTCGAGACCCGACTGGAAGTGACACAATCCTAAACCACCGGTCGCAAATCGAGTGCCCCCGATTCTGGTAGCATCCTGTAGGAGAAATCTATCCATGGACGCCTTGAACAACGCGGCGCTCGGCGCCCGGCGCAACGAAGATATCGCGCTCGACCTGTTGAAGTTTGTGGCCTCCACGGCCGATGTGGGGCGTGCTGCCGCTCCTTCGACCGGCTTTAGCGGGCAAGCCGCGGCCAAGCCGGAGGAACGCGTTCATCAACTGCTGGATCTCTACGGCCGCTGCCTGAAGGCTGTGGAAGGCAAGGGAGCAAGCCAATAGCCGCGGATGGTGTCCTGAGCGTGGCGGTCGCCGGCGCCGGCGTCTTCGGCCGCAACCACCTGCGCGTGCTGCGAGAGCTTGAGTCGGCGGGCGCGGGCATGACGCTGGCCGCCGTGGCCGAGCCCGACCCCGGCCGCGCCGCCGAAGCCGAGGATCAATACTCAATTCCAGTTTTCACCTCGCTCGACAGGCTGCTTGCCGCAGAACTGCGCCTTGACGCCGCCATCGTCGCCGTGCCCACCGTGCATCATCGCGCGGTCGCCGCGCAGCTTCTCGAGGCCGGAGTCGACGTTCTCGTCGAAAAGCCGCTGGCCGCGAACCTTGGCGAGGCCGAAGAATTGATTGCGCTTGCCGACAAGCACAATCGCGTCTTGCAGGTCGGCCATCTGGAGCGGTTCAACCCGGCGGTTCTTGCCATCGAGCCCAAGCTGCGCCGGCCCATGTTCTTTGAGGCGCATCGCCTCTCGGTCTTTACGCCGCGCTCGCTCGACGTCGACGTCGTGCTCGATCTGATGATCCACGATCTCGACATCGTGCTTACCTTTGCGCGGTCGCCGGTGCGCGAGGTGCGCGCCGTCGGTCTGCCCGTCGTTTCCCCGAAGGTCGATATCGCCAACGTGCGCGTCGAATTCGAGTCGGGCTGCGTGGCCAACTTCACGGCTTCGCGCGTCTCCACCGAGCGCGTGCGCAAGTTGCGCTTTTTCGAGCCGCGACGCTACGTTTCGATCGACTACGCGCGGCGCGACCTTCTGGTCATCGAGATCGATCCCACGGCCGCCGCTGGCGCCGGACCGGCTCCGGGACTCTCGTTCGCCAAGCCGGAGGTGAAGCCCGGAGAGCCTCTGCGCCTCGAGATCGAGTCGTTTCTGGATTGCGTCCGCACGCGCTGTGAGCCGCGGGTCACAGCGCGGCAGGGGCGTGAGGCTTTGGCGCTGGCGCTCACGATTCAAGCGCAGATGGCGGATCACGCGCGGCGCGCGGGGTTGCAAGGCTTCTTCAAGCCGAGCGCGTAGCTCACGGAGTCCCAGCCTGCCAACGATAGGATGGAAAAGTGTTGCGAGTGAAGCTGTTGGAGCCTGGCGCGCGCGCGCCGGAAGTCGCGCATCCGGGGGAAGACCTGGGCTACGACGTGTTTGCGCTGGAGGCCGTGCATCTGGCGCCGCGAGCCACGGTGAGAGTCCGGACGGGAATTGCGGTCGAAGCGCGAGATTTTGAAAGCGGTGCGCCATTAGGGCTGTTGGTGCGCGACCGGTCGTCGATGGCGGCGCGAGGAATTGCCACGACGGCAGGCGTCATCGATGCCGGCTATCGCGGCGAAATCTTGATTCTGATGACGAACCTGGGCGACAGTGCCGTCGAGCTGAAGGCCGGAGAGAAGATTGCGCAGATGGTTCCGATGCCGGTGCTGACCGGGCGCGTAGAAGTCGTGGATCAACTCGTGGACTCGGCGCGCGCGGCGAAGGGATTCGGCAGTTCGGGCCGGTAACGGAAGTGTCCAGGGTCCGGCTTCCAGGGTCCAGGGGCCCGGCAGCCGGAGCAGCGATCCAGCGTCCAGGCCCAGGCGGCCAAGGATTGTGCCCGATGCGCGAAGTTCGAGGCGTGATTCGCATCCAATCGAAGTGACATGCGAACGAGAATGAGCGCCGGCAAGCCAATTTGGCCACAGGTGGCGAGGATTGCGCTCATTCGATTACTCTTACATTCCGGGCTGCGGAAGGATTTGAGGAGAATGCGCCGGCAATGATGGAATTCCACATTTCGCGAGCGGCGCGAGAGCGCTACCAGTTCAAGGAGTCGCTCTTTTCCTTCACGGGCAACGTCGTCTTCGACAACATTGGCGCTTGCCGCGAGTTCGCCTACAAGATGAACCAGGTGCGCGACGCGCGCAGTCATCCCGAGCGCACCGTGCACGCCGGAGCACTCTACGCCATGGGGCTGATCGACGAAGCCAGCCACATGGCCATCGCGCGCTATCGCCAAACGCTCGATCCCGCGGTGATGACGGCGGCGCTCGATTGGTTAGGAGCGCAGGTCGGCCGGCCCGAGCTGGACAAGCTGCTGCTCACCTTCGTGGAGCATTTTCCCGGCTTGGCCGTGATGCGCGGCGAGATGCCAACGCAACAGTGGCTCGCCGGAACGACCGATGGCGTGCCCCATCGCGCGGCCGCGCTCGAAGAGCTGGTGTTGCTATGGGCGGCCAATCGCAACCAGGCGTTCAAGCCGTTCGAAGAACTCTTCCAGGACAAGCCGCTCGCCGAAAAGACCGTCTACAGGCGTCTTACGCAGCAGTTGCCCGCCTACTTTGCCACGCGGCCGCTGGTGCCGATGGCGGATTCGGCGCCGGTCACGTTGCTGGACTTTTTGCGGGCGCCGGCGGTAGGGTCGCCGAAATCGCTGGCCGAACAGCTCACGCTGATCCGCAAGCTGTGGAAGCCGCTGCTGGGCGACGCGCTCGACCGCTTGTTGCTTATTGCCGGCGAGATTCTGCGCGAAGAAGAGCTGGCTATCTGGCTGCAGTTCAATCCCGACGCCCTGCGCGCGCGCGAGGCGGCCGAGCGGCGCCGGCGGCGCGGCCGGCAGCAATGGCCTTCGTTGGTGAGCGAGTCGCAGGTGCCGGTCTTCGGCGATCCGGCGCACGAGTACGAGCGCTTCAGCGCGGATATGGCCTGGATGCCGGGTGCGGTGCTGATCGCCAAGAGCTCCTATGTGTGGCTGGCGCAGTTGAGCCGTCAATACGGGCGCCACATTTCAAAGCTGGACGAGATCCCCGACGAGGAGCTAGCCCTCCTCGCGCATCGCGGACTCAATTCGCTGTGGCTGATCGGCATCTGGGAGCGGAGCCGCGCGTCGAAGACGATCAAGCAGCTCTGCGGCAGCTACGACGCCGTGGCCTCGGCTTATTCGCTCTACGACTATCGCATCGCCGGCGATCTCGGGGGCGAGGGAGCCTACATCAACCTGCGCGATCGCGCCTATCATCACGGCATCCGGCTGGCCAGCGACATGGTGCCGAACCACATGGGCATCGACTCGCCGTGGGTGATCGAGCACCCCGAGTGGTTCATCTCGCGTCGCGAGTCGCCGTATCCGGCGTATCGATTCGACGGCCCCAATCTCTCCCACGATCCTCGCGTCGAGCTCAAGATCGACGATCACTATTACGAGCAGACCGATGCCGCGGTGGTGTTTCGCCGCCGCGATCTCGCGACCGGCGACACGCGATACATCTACCACGGCAACGACGGCACCAGTTTCCCGTGGAACGATACGGCGCAGCTCGACTACCTGAATCCCGCGGTGCGCGAGCAGGTGATCCAGACCATTTTGTACGTGGCGCGGCTGTTTCCCGTGATCCGCTTCGATGCGGCGATGACGCTGGCCAAGCGTCACTTCCATCGGCTGTGGTTTCCCGGCCCCGGGACCAGCGGCGCCATCCCCTCGCGCGCCGAATATTCGATGTCGGACGAGGAATTCAATCGCGCCATGCCGCACGAGTTCTGGCGCGAGGTGGTCGACCGCGTCGCAGCGGAGGTTCCCGGCACGCTGCTGCTGGCCGAAGCCTTCTGGCTCATGGAAGGCTATTTCGTGCGCACGTTGGGCATGCATCGCGTGTACAACAGCGCCTTCATGAACATGTTGCGGGACGAAAAGAACGCCGAGTATCGCTCCGTGATCAAGGAGACGATCAAGTTCGATCCCGACATTATGAAGCGCTACGTCAACTTCATGAGCAATCCGGACGAGCGCACCGCGATCGATCAGTTCGGCACCGGAGACAAATGCTTCGGCGTGGCGACCATGATGGCCACGCTGCCGGGCCTGCCCATGTTCGGCCACGGACAGATCGAGGGATTTACGGAGAAATACGGCATGGAGTATCAGCGGCCGCGCTACGAAGAATCGCCGAACCACTGGCTCGTCGAACGGCACGAGCGCGAGATTTCGCCGCTGCTCAAGCGGCGCTGGCTCTTTGCCGAAAGCGGCAATTTTCTGCTCTACGATTTTTACCGGGCCAAGGGCACGGTGGACGAGAACGTCTTCGCGTACTCCAACCGCAGCGGCGACCATCGCGCGCTGGTTGTCTATCACAACCGCTACGCCACCACCCACGGCACCATCGATTACTCGGCTGCCTACATGGACAAAGGCAGCGGCGAGTTGCGCCAGCGGCGGCTGCGCGAGGGGTTAGACTTCGCCGCCGGCCCGGGGCGCGTGCTGGCGTTCCGCGATTCGTTGAGCGGCCTTGAATATCTGCGGCGCGCCGACGATCTCGCTAATCTCGGTCTCACGCTCGAACTGCACGCTTATCAGTGCCACGTTTTTTTGGACTGGCATGCGCGCGATTCGACGTCAGAGTATCCCTGGGACCGGTTGTGCGACGAGCTCGGCGGGCGAGGCGTTCCCAACCTCGACGAAGCGCTGGTGATGATGGAGCTGCGACCCGTGCACGGTGCGCTGCGGGACCAGCTCGATCCCCATATCGTGCGCTTTTTCGCCGATCTCGCCGAGCATCCGCGCGCGGCTGGTCCCGGAGCCGACCAGACGGCGCGACAACGACGCACGGAATTCCTGGATCAGGCGTGGACGCGCACCGCAAAACTCATTCGCACGGCGCAGCAGGCATGGCGAAGAGGTATTGGAGACGGCCACCGCATTGTTGAATCGGCGCAACTGCGGCGGGCCGAGATCATGGGTCAGGTATCCAAGGAACGCTTCCGCGCGGCCATGCGCATCCCCGCGCTCGAAGCGCTGTCGCATGCTCCGTGGAGCGGGGCTGCGCGGCGCGTGCTGCCCAGCCCCAGCCCGCAACGAACCGCGACCGCGATGTGGGGCCCCGTGCTGGCCTGGACGGCGCTGGAACTGCTGGCCGAATCGATCGATCAGGACAAACCCGAGCAGGTTGCGCTCGAACTGTTCGATCGGCTTCGGCTACGCGAACCATTTGCACACGCCTTTGCCAATCTCGGATTCGAGGGCGAGGAGAGTTGGCGCGCCGCCGCGCGCATCAAGGTCGTCCTGCTGACCGAAGTGGAGCTGGCGAAGCGAAGCGGCGAAACGGATCGGGAAAAACGGGTCGAATCGCCGTCAAATGAGCCGCAATCCGCCGATCGCGCAGCGAAGCCCGATGAGCCGGGGTTGCCGGCCAATTTGTGGGACGATCCCGACGTTCGCTGGCTCACCGGCGCGCACGAGTCGAACGGGCACTGGTATCTGGTTCGAGAGCCCTACGAAGAGCTGCTTTGGTGGATGTTGATGCCGTCGCTCCTGCGCCTGGCCGGAGAGCCGACGGCGACCCTTGCCGCGGTGGACGCGATGAGCCGCACGGTTGCGGCTGCGCTTGCTGCAGCCGAGGCTGCGGGATATCGGATCGACGTGCTGGTTGGCTCCGCTCCGATGCCCTCCCGGCCGAGCGGAAATGAAGATCGACCAAAGGTCGAGGCTCGGGTGAGGCAGGAGGAAGAAACTGCTACGGGCAAGACGAAGGGCTAGGGCTTGATTCACGGATGTTTTCTAACAGGGCGCGACTTCACAGGTTGCGGAAAAACTCGCTCTGCGAGCGGTTTTGAAAGGGCACGGCTTTAGCCGTGCCGAACAAGTACTTTGTTTTTGATTTTTCTCGCGGGCTTCAGCCCGCGAGAAACCGACCCTAGGAGTTTTTCCGCAACCTCTTCAGTTGTGCCGAAAAAGGCCGCCTTTTTCTGTCTTCCTCGCGGGCTTCGGCCCGCCGGGCGGTGAAGGAGCCAAAATGAGCGAAAGGGCCAGACTAAAAGCCTCGGACGGATTCGAATTGGGCGCCTACGTCGCGCAGCCGGTGGGTGAGCCCGTAGCCGGGCTCGTGGTAGTGCAGGAGATCTTTGGCGTCAACGCGCACATTCGCTCTGTGGCCGACGGCTACGCCCGCGATGGGTTTCTCGCCGTCGCGCCGGCGCTGTTTGACCGCATCGAGCGCGATATCGAACTCGGTTACCAGGGCGCCGACATGGAAAAGGCTCGCAGCTTCATTCCGAAGCTCAACATGGATGCCGCGGTGAAGGATGTGGGCGCGGCGATGGATTTCGCCCGCCGGAAAACCGCAAAGAAAGTCGGCGTGATTGGCTATTGCTGGGGCGGAACGCTGGCGTGGCTGGCGGCCACGCGCCTCCATGCGGATGTAGCCGTGGGCTACTATGGCGGCCAAATCGCGAAGTTCGCTGCGGAAACGCCCACGGCGCCGGTGATGCTGCACTTCGGCAGGCAGGACTAGCACATTCCGCCCGAAGAAGTGGAGAAGGTTCACTCGGCGCACCCCGAGGTGGAGATCTATT
>JASHTH010000363.1 GCA_030040655.1 Acidobacteriaceae bacterium
CCCATGAGTAGATCCGCCGTCGCGCTGGATTCATCGTTCGCCCCATAAACGGAGATTGTATAGGAATGTCGATGACAACCGGACGCGTTGACAGCCTTTGAAATCAAGCCTGCGAAGCCTGGACGCAGGCTTCGGACGACAGCCGCCACCAGGAAGAAAACGAACGCCACCATGCCGCAAGAATTCATTCCCGGTACCGATCGGCTCAGTCGGATTCTGCTTCTCGTGACCAACCTGACCCTGGGCGGAGCCGAGGCGCAAGTCACGCGCCTGGCAATCGAGTTGAAACAGTTGGGCCGGGAAGTCGCCGTCGTCAGCCTCGTCTCGCTCGATGCCCATCAGGCCGAGCTCGAACGGATAGGTGTGGTCGTGCATAGCCTGGGCATGAGGAGACGGATTCCGGATCCACGCGCTGTTGTTCGCCTGCGCGGGATCATCCATCGGTTCCGGCCGCAGATCGTCCACTGCCACATGTTCCACGCCAATCTTCTCGGCAGAATCTGCCGCATTTTTGCCCCAATTCCAGTTCTCGTTTGCACCGTGCACAATCTGCGCGAAGCCTCCGAGCGCGGCGGGCCGACCTGGCACAAAGACATCCTCTATCGGCTGACCGATCGGCTTTCCGACAGGACGACCGTGATCTGCCGAACGGCATTCGACCGGCTCATCAAGGTGGGAGCGGTTCCGGCCCGCACGCTCTCGGTCGTTGAGAATTTTGTGGACACGCGGCGCTTCTCTCCCGATATCGAGCGGCGATATAAGGCCCGGCAGGCGCTGGGGCTGCGCGACGAGTTTGTTTGGCTGGCAGTTGGGCGCCTGGTCGTTCAAAAGGACTACCCAACCCTCTTGCGCGCAGTTCATCGACTGGGCAATAAGAGGATCAAGGTCCTTATCGCCGGCGGCGGTCCTCTCGCGCCGTGGCTTCGCGAGATGACAACGGCCCTGAAGCTCGATGCTTCGGTTCAATTCCTGGGAACCGGCCACGACATGCTCGATCTCTACAACGCCGCCGACGCCTTCGTGATGTCCTCCTGGTACGAAGGGCTATCGGTTGCGCTTCTCGAGGCCGCATCGATGGAATTGCCAGCCGTGGTGACGAATGTCGGCGGGAACACGGAGATCGTGCAGCCGGGGAGCTCCGGATTTCTCGTTCCGGCTGGAGACGAAACTGCACTCGCCGCGGCCATGGCGCGGATGCGCGAGCTTCCGCCGGCGCAAAGATCTGCCCTGGGGCGGCACGCCCGCGAGCATTGCCGCTCGCACTACGACAGCCGAGTCGTCGTTCAAAAATGGATCGATTTGTACGAGGAATTGCGTTTCACCAGGGAGATTCGCCAAGCTCCAGTCGCGATTCCATCCGCTTCTTGAAAGAGGCCATCGTATTGGACAGGCAAGGACGATGAAAATCCTGTACGTGATTACCTGCGGAGATCGCGGCGGCTCGCAAGTGACTCTTTTAGACCTGGTTCGCAACCTGCCCGCCGGGTTCGAAGCGGTCGTGGCCTCTGGGCAGGACGGATATCTCGAACGAGGCTGCAAGAAGACGGGAATACCCTTTAGGCGCGTAACCTGCCTAGTGCGCGAAATTCATCCTCTGCGTGACCTTGTCGCTCTCTTCCAGCTCATCCTGCTGATTGGCCGGGAGCGGCCTGACGTTGTTCACGCCCATACGTCGAAAGCGGGAATCCTGGCTCGTCTCGCGGCCCGGATCATGCGAACTCCATCGGTGTTTACAGCGCACACCTGGAGCTTCGATGCCGACCTGCCACGCCTCATCCGCTGGCTTGCGGTCCCGCTCGAAAGGTTCGCTGCCTGGGTGAGCGGGACGATCATTACTGTCTCCGACGCGAATACCAGAAAGGCGCTGCGAAGGGCAATCGCACCGCGCCGTCAACTGGTAAGAATCTGGGTTGGCATTCCTGACACCAACCTATTCGCCCAACCCGGAGCACACGATCCGGTGACCCTTGTCATGGTTGCGCGGTTCACGGAGCAGAAGGACCACAAACTCCTGTTGCGCGCACTCGAAAAGGTTGATGGAAACTGGATCTTGCAGTTAGTCGGCGATGGGCCTCTTCTTGAACAGGTGCAAACGTTGACCTGCGAAATGAAACTCGAGGGCAAAGTGCAGTTCCTTGGAGAACGAGCGGATGTAGTGGATTCGCTGGCCCGGGCCGATATCTTCATTCTTGCTTCCAGGTGGGAGGGCCTGCCGCGAGTCATCCTCGAGGCAATGCGAGCCGGCCTTCCCGTCGTCGCCACGAACGTGGGCGGTGTCGGCGAAATGGTCGATGACGGAGTGACCGGATTCCTTACTCCTCCCGGCGATTTCGTCCGGCTGCGGGACCGCATTCAGACGCTGATCGATTCGGCGCCATTGAGAGCGGCCCTGGGAGCCTCGGCGCGGCGCCGCTTCGAGCGCGACTTTCGAATTGAGACCTGCGTTCGCAAGATCGTTTCCGTCTATCGCGCTGCCGTGGCTGACCCGAAGAATGACAACGCGCTGGCAGGCGAGGAGTGTGCAGGATGATTCTCGAATTGACGCCTGGTCTCGCGCCGCGCCTCAAACCGGATTTGCCTGCTGCAATGGTCATCTCGCTCGACTTGGAACTCCACTGGGGAGTTTGCGACCGTGTGCCCCTCGACCGCGAGGAAAAGTCCAGGCTGCTGGCGGCTCGCGCGGTGGTGCCGCTCATACTCGGTCTTTTTGAAGAGTTTTCGGTACACGCCAGCTGGGCCGTCGTGGGTGCGCTCTTCGCCTCTTCACGAGATGAGTTCAACCAGTTTCGGCCTTCCCTGGAACCGAGTTACCTCGATGGCCGCTTGAATCCCTACACACAACGCGTTGGGAGGGACGAATCGGAAGATCCGTTTCACTTCGCGCCCAGCTTGATTCGGCTTATTGCCGATTGCAAAGGCCAGGAGATTGCTTCGCACTCCTTCTCGCACTATTGCAGCCTAGAGCCCGGCCAGTGCGCACGGGAATTCGAATCGGACCTGCGGCAGGCAATCGCCATTGCGGCGAATTCGGGTTACGGCCTCCATTCCTATGTATTTCCAAGAAATGAGATCAACCAAAACTACCTTCCCTTGCTCGCACGACATGGCTTTCAGACTTACCGCGATACGGAGAGTACAGGGATGAAGCGACCCGGCTCTTTTGCGGTTCAACGGAAATGGCGCAAGAGAGCCGCACGCTTCGCGGATAGTTATCTCAACGTGTTCGGAGATGAACTTGCTTCATGGCCCGCTGCCACACTTCCGATGGCCATTCCGGCAGCCAGGTACCTTCGCCCCTATCGGCCATGGCTGCGTCCTCTGCAGCCGTTTGCAGTCGATCGAATTCGAGAGCAGATGCGACAGGCATGCGAATGTGCGCGGATCTTCCACTTATGGTTTCATCCGGAAGATTTTGCATCTTTCCCTCATGAGAACCTTCGTGCGCTGCGCAGCGTTTTCGAGTGCTTTGCCAGATTTCAAAAGAGCTATGGGATGATCTCGGTGACAATGCACGAACTATACGAATATGTTCGCTCCCTTCAGGAAGTTCCAGCGAGGGCTGCATCCTGACCGAATTCAGGGATGTGCGAAGGGTTGTCGGCGAAATGAAGGTCGGACGCTTATGAGAGAAAAGAAACCGCGAATCTTATACATTGTCACCGGTGCGGACCGGGGAGGCGCACAGATGCACCTTCTCGACCTGGCGAACGGAATGCGATCAGACTTTGACCCGTCTGTGGCCGTCGGGGAAGAGGGATTTCTCTCCAGGGCATGCCGCGACCGGCGGATTCCCGTTCACATAATACCCTCGCTCAAGAGGAGCCATCATCCGGCCGGCGACCTTGTCGCCTTCATTCAGATTTGCCGCCTGTTGAGACAGATTAAGCCCGACCTCGTTCACATTCACACCTTCAAAGCAGGCATTATCGGGCGAGCGGCGTGTTGGTGGTTGCGCGTGCCTTCGGTTTACACCATGCATGCCTGGCTGTGGGACACGGATGCCGTCTCTGGCGTCTCGGGTGTCCTCGGGCGAGCCTTCGAGCGCGTCGCCGCGCATCTTTGTGAGCGTATCATCACCGTTTCCGAAGCGGGAGAGAAGATTCTCCGGGAGCTCAGAATCGGAGCCAGCGAAAACACTGTTACGATCCGCAACGGCATTCCCGATTGCCCAAGTCGGGCGATACATGCCGCAAAAGAATGTCCTGTCATCGTCATGGTTGCACGATTTATGCCTCCTAAGCGCCAGCAATTCCTGCTGCGGGCCTTTGCCGCCCAACCCGTGGGGCCGCGCCTTCGCTTTATCGGCGACGGCGCCACCCGGCCGGCTGCCGAGCGGCTGGCCTGTCAGTTGGGCATTGCCAATCGCGTCGAATTTCTCGGCGAGCGCAGCGATGTTCCGCGTCTGCTAGCTGACTCCGACATTTTCGTCCTGGCATCCGCGATGGAAATGCTTCCGATCAGCATTTTGGAAGCTATGCGCGCCGGACTGCCGGTGATTGCGTCCGACGTCGGCGGAATTCGCGAGGCGGTCATTCATGGTGTCACTGGCCTGCTGGTCGAAGAGCAATCCGTGACCGAACTTGCGCATGCTCTGAGGTTGCTGGTTCAAGACGCCGGCCTGCGTGCGCGGGTGGGAGCGGCCGGTCGCCAGAATTTCCTGAAGCGTTTTCAGTTCTCGCCCATGGCCGAGTGTACGCAAAAGCTCTATTGGGAAGTCCTCAACGAGAGATATGGTCCGCACGCTGTGGAATTCAGAGTTGAAATGCATTCCGGTGTGCAGCCTCTTGTCGAGCCGGCTCGCTCCGGCGAGTCTCCTTCTGTTTGACTCTTGCTTCCTGTTGTGGCTGCATTCTCCGCCTCCACAGAATGATTGGTGTACTCGTTACCCCGTTCGATTCACATTCCTCGCACCGGACGCTCCAACGATGTGACTTTTCTCGAAAGGAGTTTCGAAAGAACAATGCTCCCGATCTGCCCCATGAGTACGTCACTTACTTCTGCGCGGATGTATACCCAGGAATTGCAGTCCGTGATCAGCCGGCTCGATACCGGCGTGATCGATCGCATCGCCGACACGATCTACCAAACCTACGTGGATGACAACACGGTTTTCATCTTAGGAAACGGGGGAAGCGCGACACTGGCAACCCACATCGCCTGCGATCTCGGCAAAAATGTAGCTTCCACGGGCAAGCGCATACGGGCCATCTCGCTCACCGACAACGTTGCCATGCTGACTGCGTGGGCCAATGATACGAGCTATGAACTGGTCTTCGCGGAGCAGCTCCGAAACCTGGTTCGCGCCGGCGACCTGGTGTTCGCGATCTCCGCCAGCGGAAACTCGAAAAACGTTTTGCGCGCCATCGAAGTAGGCCGAGACGCCGGCGCCAGGATCGTTGGCATCACCGGCTATCACGGCGGGCTGATGAAAGCGCTCTGCGACGCTTGCTTCGTTGTCCCTTCCGATAACATGCAGGTCATCGAGGATCTCCATACTGTCGCCTCGCATGCTATGGCGACCATCCTTTACAACAAGATTCTTGCGGACACTCGTTTCGCGCCCGTCGAGCTAGAGGCTGAGATCGATCATTGCGCCGCGTGAACCTGAGCGGACAAGACCCATGGCGACAGAACTGACCGAGGCACGATCGCCGCTCGCGAGCCGCCGCGCTATTGCGCTCACAGCGAAACGCGTCATCGATATCGCCGGCAGCGTGCTGGGCCTGGTGCTGCTCGCTCCGGTTCTTCCCATTGTAGCCCTTCTTATTAAGCTCGAAGACGCCGGCCCGGTCATCTATCGCCGCCGGGTTGTCGGCCAGCAGGGCGAGTTCGATGCTTTTAAGTTCCGCTCCATGTGTCGCCTCGCGGACGAGATTCTCGATTCAGATACAACTCTCATGCGCGAGTTTGCGAGAAGCTACAAGCTTGTGAACGATCCCCGAGTTACTAGGATCGGAAGGCTTCTCCGCACAACCAGCATTGACGAACTTCCCCAGCTCGTTAATGTTCTGCTCGGGCAGATGAGCCTCGTCGGTCCGCGAATGATTACGAAGGCCGAGTTGCCCAAGTATGGCGTATCGAGCCGGACGCTTTTGAGCGTCCGCCCGGGAATGACGGGCTATTGGCAGACCGAAAGGCGCCAAAAAGCCTCCTACGAGGAGCGGGTGCAAATGGATATGTACTACATCCGAAACTGGTCGCTGTTTTTCGACTTGAAGATTCTTCTGAAGACCCCCTGGGCAGTTATCAAGGCGGAAGGAGCCTACTGATGGCACGTGTTCTCGTTACGGGCGGGGCCGGCTACGTCGGGTCGGTGTGCAGTGCCGAACTTATATCCCAGGGTCATAGCGTGGTTGTCATCGACAACCTCTCAGCCGGCCACCGGCACGCATTGTCCCGTCCGGCGGCTTTTTATGAAGGCGACATCGGCGATACGGAATTGCTGCGCCACGTGATCGACGCGCATGGCATCGATGCCGTCTTTCATTTCGCCGCGAAGGCTCTCATTCCGGAATCAGTCATCGATCCGGCCCCCTTCTTCAGAGTCAATGTGATCTCCGCATTCGCAATGCTCGAGGTGCTTCGCGCTTGGAACGTGAAGAAGTTCGTCTTTTCATCGACTGCTGCGGTCTACGGGATTCCCACAGCTTTGCCCATCGATGAAGAGGCGGCGAAGCTGCCTGTCAATTCCTATGGTGAAAGCAAGCTTGTGTTTGAGCGGATCCTGGCGAGTTATGCGTCCGCCTATGACCTTTCCGTGGTCGCATTCCGGTATTTCAATGCTTCGGGCGCAGCCGGAAGTCTCGGCGAGGATCATCGCCCGGAGACGCATATCATCCCACTGCTCTTGGACGTTGCCTCTGATGACCGCTCGGAGTTCACTATCTATGGCGATGATTATGCAACTCCGGATGGAACCTGTCTGAGAGACTATGTGCACGTGTTGGATATTGCCCGTGCCCACGTACTGGCCCTAAACCGAATGGATCGTCCGGGATTCAGCGCATATAACATTGGAACGGGAGCGAGCTACTCGGTACTCGAGGTTTGCGCGACCGTCTCCGAAGTCACCGGAAAGCACATCCCTCTGCGAACAGGTAGTCGCCGCCTGGGAGACCCTGCCGTTTTGTGCGCCGATCCCAGAAAGCTGGTGCGGGAACTCGGATGGGCGCCGGAAAACTCGAGTCTTAAGAATATCGTGGAGACTGCCTGGCGTCATCGGCAGAGCCTGACGACGTCTCAGGCAATGGAAGGAGCTATGGTATGCGAAGTGGACGCATAAACCTCCTCCTGCTTGCACTGGATGGCTTGGCGGCGGTCTTTGCGCTATGGATTGCATCAAGCTGGGGTTGGATGAGCACGGTCCAGGCGCTGACCGCAACGGGATGGGCTGCACGATGCTGGACCCTCGCATTTCTTCTTCTTTGGATCGTGATATCCGATCGGTTGCAGTTGAGCCTCTTCTACCCCTTCCGCTCCGAGCTGATGGCACGGCTTTGTGTCGGCGGCGCGATTGGCGCCGTTGCCGCGTTCGCGGTCACGGTCGCCTTGGGCGAACCCCTTGCCAACTTTCATGCCCCCGTCTTCGCGTCGTGTTTCTTCCTCGCCGTCGTGGTAATCCGTTTGGCACGACGCGCAGTCTACGTGGGCAGGCACCTGCAGCGGGCCAGGCGGAAGCGCGTGGTGATCGTTGGCAACGGAGCTTTGGCTCGTGAGCTTGCCGAGGCTCTCGAGCAAGACGCGGCGCAGCGCTATGAAGTGGCCGGATTTCTAACTCCGGAGACGGAGCAGTTAGCTGGGATATCGGAGGACTACGCGACCGAAAGTACTCTTCCCGGCACGGGAGTTGCGGGATATCTTTCTGAAAAGACCATCGATCAGGTCTACATCGCTCTCCCCAACAGCGGCGATCCGGACGTGTTGAGGCTCGTATCCCAATGCAGGGAACAGGGAATCGCCGTCTCGATCATGCCTCACGGATACGAGTTATTTGTTACCCGTTCGGTTCTTCGCAACGTCGGCGGGATTCCCTTGGTGGCGGTCGACGAACGGCGCAGGCAGGCGAAAGTCCCCTGGATGCGTACGGCTACTGATGCCGTCATCGCTGCGGCTTTGCTTCTGCTTACCAGTCCCCTCTCCCTCCTAGTCGCCGTCATGCTGGCGGAAACGCGTCATACAATCCTCCGCCGTGAGGAGCGGTGCGGAGGTGACGGAAAACCGTTCGTCATGTACCGCTTCGATATCGAACGCCGCATTGAGGCTGCAAACTGGTTTGAAAAATGGCTGGCGATCGCCAAGCTATCGGAGTTACCGCAGCTTTGGAATGTTGTACGCGGTGAGATGAGCCTGGTCGGACCGCGGGCTGCACCCGTGCAGGCCGAGCCGCGGGATGGCCAATGGCAAAAGCAGCGCCAGGGGCTCAGGCCGGGAGTTACCGGCTACGCCCAGATTTACGAATTGAAGGGAAAGCGGAACTCCTCCGAGGTCGCACACTATGACCTCCGCTACTGTTTCGGATGGGCCCCGTTGCTCGAGATGACTTTGATGGTGCAGACCGTTTGGTCCATTCTGCGCCGCATCGCCTTAGTGCTCGTTTCGCCCGAGCAGGCCCTCGGTGAAACTCGGGCATTGTCTTCATATTTGGAGGTGGCTGGTGTTAATGGTTCGCAGCCCGGTGCGGATTAGCTTTGCCGGCGGCGGAACAGACCTGCCGTCTTATTACGAGAAGCACGGTGGCTGCGTGGTCAGTACCGCCATCAACCGCTATTCCTATTCCGTGATCCAGAAACGCAGGGACAGCAAGATCCAGGTGATCTCTTCGGACCTGCGAATCAGCGAAACCTGGGAAGATCTCGCCGGCATGGACCTTTCGCGCACCTCTCTGGAAATTCCGCTGGCGGTTCTCAAAGAGATGGGGTGCGGCGGACTGGCCTTTGATATGTTCATGTCGTCGGAGATCCCTCCCGGGACCGGCCTCGGCTCCTCTGCCTCCGTATGCGTCAACGTAATCAAGGCGCTCTCGACTTACCTCCGGCGCCCTATGTCGAAATACTCTCAGGCGGAGCTGGCCTTTCACATTGCACGAAACGTTCTGAAAAAGTCCGTCGGCAAGCAGGACGAGTATGCGTCCACGTTTGGGGGCCTGAACAGGATTGAGTTCTTCTGCGATGGATCTACGAAAGTAACTCCGATACAGATCGAATATGAGCTCATGCGGGAGTTCGAGTCGCGACTGATGCTGTTTTTCACCGGATCGTCCCATGACTCATGGCGAATTCTAAAGGAGCAGGAGACCGTGACCCGTAATCAGGAACCCGCGGCGACAAGCGCGTTGCACCGGATTCGCGATCTCGCCGGCGAAGTCAATTGCGCGCTGGAGCAATCCGACATTCACCGCGTCGGGGAATTGCTTCACCATGGCTGGGAAGCAAAGCGCAAGCTATCTGCTCACATCACTTCTTCACAAATCGACGACTTATACCGCCTCGCGCGCAGGAGCGGTGCAATCGGTGGCAAGATCACCGGCGCGGGCGGCGGAGGCTTCCTGCTCCTCTACTGCGAGCAGAAGCACCAGTCAGCCGTCCGTGAAGCGTTCGCCCGTGAAGGAGTTGCCGAAATGAGCTTTATGTTCGATCGGCAGGGATCGAGTGTAGTCGTGGATGATCCATTCATCGACGGTGACGAGCGCTGCGGAATGCGATGGACGTATTACTCCAAACGCAGCCTCCAATTTCATCACCAGCGCGCGCAGTAAAGCCGATTAAGGAACGATGAAAGCCTTCATTCTCGCGGCGGGGAATGGGACGCGCCTGCGGCCGCTTACGAATACAGTTCCCAAATGCATGGCCCCCATCTGTGGCGTGCCACTGCTCGCCATCTGGCTTGAGTGGTGCCGGACCTACGGGATCAGTGAAGTGTTGGTCAATGTTCACGCTCATGCCGGAGAGGTAATTCGTTTCCTTTGCGGGGATTTCGGCGTCACAGTCACAATTTCGTACGAGCATGCTCTCCTGGGCAGCGCCGGCACCCTCTATGCCAATCGGGAATTCATCGAGAACGAAAAGCAGTTCGCAATCCTCTATGCCGATGTGCTGACGAATTGCGCCTTCGACCGGATGCTGGAATTTCACTGCGCATCCCGATCGAGGGCAACACTCGGGCTCTACACCGTGCCCAATCCGCGCGAATGCGGAATCGCGCGCATCGATGACACCGGGCGCGTTATCGACTTCGTGGAAAAGCCGGAATCCCCGAGTGGGAACCTCGCTTTCAGCGGGATAATGATTGCTACGCCGGCGATCTTGCAATTCCTAACGGGCGAAGTGCCCTCCGACATCGGTACGCATCTTCTTCCGCTGCTGGTGAACCAGATGCACGGGTATCTGATCCGTGACTATCTCATAGACATCGGGTCGAAAAACAAGTACGCACGAGCCCAGCGGGAATGGCCCGGATTGAACTTCGCTTGCTCTGCCGCATCGCGCACCGACTGAGCACCTCCGCCGGCACTTGAAGGAAGCGACAAGACATCGATGAGATCCTATCGCGCATGGCTATTGTGCGTTGTCGGTGGTCTTGCAGTTCCGGCAGGGTCCCAGATGGGCGCGATCGTTCCCGCACAGTCTCCTCGTCAGGCTCCAGGTTACCGATTGGTGTTTTCCGATCGCTTTCAGAATCTCGATTTAAGTCCAGACGGCCGGGGAAATCACACCTGGTACAACGGAGTATGGTTCCGGGAAACACTTGCTCCAAATTCTGATATCGAAAACTCGAATGGCTATTTGTCCATCCATTGGAAGCGCGGCCAGGGATGCCCGGAGACCAGTATTACGACATTGGCGCGCGACCTCCATCACTCTCATGCATGGCGCTATGGGTACTTCGAAGCGCGCATGAAGTGGAAGCCGATTCGTGGCGCCTGGCCGGCGCTTTGGCTCATCCCTGTGCAAGACGCCGATCGTTCGAATGTTTACGGAGGAACGCGCGAGGCGGGAGAAATCGATATCTTCGAAGGCCAAGGCGCGGAACCGCTCAATTACTACGCGACCATTCACGATGTCATCAATAATCGCGATGCATTCAACAATAATTCGAATAACCGCATTGCTCTCCCTGCCAGGACCGATGTTTCGAAGTGGCATACCTACGGAGCCCTCTGGGTCTCGGGACGGCTCACATGGTACTTCGACGATGCGCCGATCCATTCCGAGAAGACGTATGACATTTTCGACAAGCAGGACTATTACCTGGTCCTAACCGAGCAGGTTGGCGTCGACTGGAATTACGGGGATAGCTCAGGTATGGATGCGCAAGACTTGAGTTTAGACGTGCAATGGGTGAGGGTTTGGCAACATTGATGTCTTTTGGGCAGCTTGAGCTTGCCCGAGGAGCACGATAAGAATGAACAGCGCGATGAATGCGATTGTCGCGGACACGGCTGCGCCAGCCGACTCTTCTTCCGTTGATTCTGCCGCCGGAGCCGGGTCTCCGCGCACTAAGCTCGGTAGCGGGCGCTTTCGGATATGGATCTGCCTTGGCGTTTTGGTCGTCTTGGCTGCCTTCGGGCTTTCGCCGGCGTGGATGAGCCTATATGAGGTTTGGAGGAATGATCCCCTTCGATCGGTAGGCGTGCTGGTTGTGCTTGCCGGCGGTGCACTCGCATTGCGCGAGTGGGAGCGGCTAGGATGGGAGTTACATGGAACTTGGTGGGGGCTGTGTCCGCTCCTGCTGGCATATGCGGTCAGCGAGTCCCGGCTCAATGCGGCCTGGCTTCTGATCTTTGGCTCGGCGAACCTGAACCTCCTCTCTCCCGGACTTTCGCTTTATCTCTTCGCCTCCGGTGTCATGCTACTGTTTGCGGGGCCCCGTGTCTGGAGGCAGGCATGGTTTCCGCTCGGATTACTCTTGTTAGCTCAGCCTGTTCCGGCCTTCGCAAGCCAATATCTCGACCTTCCTTTGCAGAATCTATCTGCCCGCGTCGCCCGTTCGTTCGCCAGCAGTATCGGCTTTCCAGCCGCGAATCGGGAATTGCTCCGCCTCATGTTTAACCCCGCGTTCGGAATGTTCATCGCTCCGGGATGCGATGGCTTGCGCGGCGCTGTGACCATGGGTTACACGGCTTTGATTGCCGGTTATTTAAAACGTGTCGCCATTCCGAGGTGGATCCTGTACGTTTCCGGCGCTGTGTTGCTTGGTTACCTTTTCAATCTCTGCCGGCTTTGTTTTCTCGTCGTTTATTACCGGATCGCTCTGGGCCATCCGTTCCTTGAAAGCGTTGCAAGACATGCCGACTACGCCATCGGCGGGCTGCTCATGGGCGTTGCGGCGACACTTCTTCTGTGGATTCTGACGAGGCAGCCTGGCGATTCGCGCGTGAACCGACAGTCGCCGCAACCAACTACCGGGGGAAGCGACGGCTTGCCAGCTACTGCTGGGAGAATTGTGGCGTTTTCGATCCTAGCGCTGCTTGCCGCCTCTTTGGGCGTATTGCACCAGAGGGACCACCAAAAGAGTCTCGCCGATTCGGTGCGCGACGGAGAAATTAGCCCGAATCAGCTCGATGAGCTATTACCCAAGCAAGTGGGGGCATATCGGCTGAATCGAACTTGGCAGGAGCAGTCGAACGGGCGAACCACATTGGAGGCCGGTGCATACGAAAGGTCCGGGTCGGACGAGGTCATCTTGGGTATCTGGTTACCGCCAGGCCGGCACACGCTCCGCGAGAGTTGGAAAACCCATGGGGAGGATCCGCAGTTCGAGGGAAGGAAGCAATTCCTAACCAGTCGTGACGTACCGGTAGTCTTCGACACGAGCTTCTATAGTGATGGCGTTGTGAATAGCATTGCTGGGGACGTGATTTGCGCTCCTAAGTCATGCCTCCCGGCCAGCGAGCAGTCCGGAGTTCGTCTGTTCTTTACGACCGATCCGACCGATTTCACTACTCGCGGAGCGCGGGCGATTTCGATCTTCTTCCGCCTGGAGATGCCCTGTGAAAATGTTCCGCAGGCGGTTGTCGAAAGCGAGCTGGTTACAGAAGCTCAGAAGTTTCTTCACGACGCGGATCTATCTGAGCTTAGCCGCAGGTTTCAGTGAACACTTCTCCCGGGCGCAGGGAGAAGTCATGCACCTGGTCGCAAAAGAAAGGAAAGGCCGTGGAAGTAAAAGAGAGTGTCCAACAGCTCACATTACCGCTCATGGTGCTTAAGACGCTAGATGTCTTGGGTCCGCAGCACGTGTTCAATATCGCCCGGCGCATTGAACAGATCGGTGGCGAACCGATGGCGGTAAACCAAAATGCACTTTATCCGCTGCTGCTTAGGCTGGAACACGAGGGCGCAATTGCGACCGCATGGGGTGCCTCGGAGGATAACCGCAGGACGCGCATTTACCGCCTCACCCACAATGGCCGCAAGCAACTACAAGCCGAAACGAGAGATTGGGAGAGGACGGCGGAGATCGTCGGCAGGTTCTTTGCCATCAAGGCAGAGGATATTGCTTGAGATACAGCCGGCTGGGACGGAGCCGGCGCCGAACGGGCCAGTCGACAACCGCCCATTGCCCTGCCTTCCTCCTCATTCGCCGAGGGATAACTGTTGTATAGCTGCGCTGCCAGTGTTCTGATGCGTGCCACGCGTTCTTTGGCGACCCTCAATAGACCTTTGGTTCAGATCTCTCCGAATAGATAGCCGGGAAGGCTCGCCGGTCTACGCCGGGCAAATTCCTGCCAACGTGTCCAAAGAGGCATTAGAAGGAAGCTAGCCGGAGAATGGCAGAAGAGCCGCGTCAAACATGCGCGCTCGGCTATTCTTGGCCAACGATGCTAATTATGGCAGTTTCGGAACACTGTAGCGGGAGAAAGATCGCCGAGTGGACGTGCTAAATCATGCCTTTCGCGCCAACAGGGATTCCATTTCGCGCCAGGTTACCGAACTGCCGCGATTCAAACTATTCAAGCGCTACTTCACGATTAAGCAATCTATGAATCAAGCTAAATTCGATGCGCTCAGCCATTACCGCACCAGTTCGCTTTTCACCGATGCGAAGTATCCTCTCCAGATTTCGATAGACTTCTGCAAGACCTTCGACCTGTTTTGGGAGCAGAGGAGTTGAAATCTGTGGAATCCTGTTGAAGTGTATTGTTAGCAAGGGAGTAGTCAGCAGACGATCTGTCAGACCACGAGAGCTGGCAAGCTGCTCCGCCGGCGCTCCTGATGTGAACGGGAGCCGACGGCCATCGAGGCGAACGGGCTGGCATCTTTTCGCGATTTGAAGCGGCTCCCATTCGCCACTTCCAGATTCCGCAGCCCAGGGGGCGAAGACGACTGCGCCTGGTCGCCCTGAGTTGGCATCCGGCTCAGAACTCAGTTTGTGAATGACAACATCCTCTGTCGTCGGAATATGCCAGCGTTTCGGCTTTCGAGTCGACATATTGGGCAGCACCCAAAATCGGAGGTGATCGAAGGAACCACTTCCCATGCTGCCAGGAGGCCGTAACCGACAACTGCGCATGCGCGTGCAACCCTCACGATCCCTGAGGTGGAGTATTCCAAGGCGGCCGCACTCGGGACGCTCGTCTCATTGCATTCTCGCCGCGCCCGCAAGCATGCCATCGATAAATTCATCGGCTGGTATTGTTCTGAGCCGCAGCTCGGATTCAACAGCGCCGTCGTTTTGCGATGTCGCTCGTTCCTCGAATCACTCTCATTGTCAGCTGCTGCGATCAATCTTCATCTGTCCCCAATCCGCCGGCTAGAGCATTTTCATAGTTGCTGTATCCGGTAGCCGCAGTGGCGAAAGAAGGCTTGCGCATCTGCGGGCGTGATGGCATCGATAGCCCTTGCCAGTGCCGGCTCCAGTTGGTCGATGAGTCGTGCCTTTACGCCGCGCAGTAGTTGCTTGAGCTTGGACCAGGCCTGCTCGATGGGATTGAAGTCTGGCGAGTAGG
>JASHTH010000364.1 GCA_030040655.1 Acidobacteriaceae bacterium
GCCGACGAGGTGGTTCAGGACGCGTTCCTGCGCGGCTACCGCAAGCTCGAAAGCTTCGAGCAGCGGGCCAACTTCGGCACGTGGATCTACCGCATCGCGGTGCGGTGCGCGCTCGACAAGGTCCACCGCCGCAGGAGTGACGACGAGAGCCGCGTCGCCGAAGAGAGCGATCCGGAAGAGAACGAGGTCCAGGTGGCCGACCGAGCCCCCGGACCGGAACGTCTTTTGCTCTCGCGAGAGATCGACGAATTGCAGCAGGCGGCCATGCACTGCCTGACGCCGATCGAGCGCGCGGCGTTCATTTTGCGGCACATGGAGGATCGAACGACGGAAGAGATCGGTGCAGCTTTGGGGATTCGGCCCAACGCGGCCAAGCAGGCGGTTTTTCGCGCCGTGCAGAAGATGCGGCGCCGCCTGGCGGGATTACGGGTGAACACATGAAGCATCTGGTTGAGGGAGAACTGGTCGGGCAGGCTTACGGCGAGGGTTCGGCCGACGCCGGGCGGCATTTGGCGGCGTGCGAGGAGTGCGCGCAGGCCTACGCCGAACTGAAGAACGATCTGGCAGAGCTGAAGCCGATCGAGCCGCCGGCGCGCGACGCCGCCTACGGCGAGCGCGTGTGGGACGCGATCGCCGATTCCCTGCCCGTCTTCGAGCCGCGAGCGCCGAGGTGGTTCGGCATGGGGCTGATTCGCGGCCTGAGCTACGCGGCGGCCGGCTTGCTGCTGGTCGCCGGCTCGTTCTACGCCGGACTGCGATGGCAGCAGAGCAGGACGCAGATCGCGGCGGAGAACAAGGCTCAGCCCAAGCGCAATGCACGGCCGATCGTGGTCGTGGTTTTGAGCGATCATCTCGATCGCTCGGAGCGACTGCTGGTCGAGTTGAAGCACGTCGACGCGAACAACGCCGACATGATGCCACCGCTGCGCGACGAGGCGCGGAGCCTGCTGGCCGCCAATCGCATCTGCAAGACCGACGCGGAGAAAGTCGACGATCCGGCGCTGCAGACCGCGCTGGATCATTTGGACCATTTGCTCAACGAACTGGCTAACCAGCCCGGAGGGTTGAACGCCGAGGCCATCTCCCGGCTGAAAGACGAAATGGACGCCGACGGGCTGCTGTTCGAAGTGCGCGTATTGCGCTCACGCACGCGCGATCGCAACCTGCGCTTCGCGGACCGTTCCAGCGGAGGTGCGGCATGAAACTCGCGCGATTCTCATCCGCCGCGATTCTCGCGGTATCGCTGTGCGCGCCGCTGGCCGGCGCGGCACAATCCGCGCCCGGCGAAGGCTTTTCGGAAGCGATGCCGTATGCTGCGGCAGCCGACGGCCAGGCCGCGACCGGCGCGGTCGACGGCATGGTCTTCGCCGAGGGCACGCGCGCCATCAACGAGGGCCGCTGGCAGGACGCGATCGCGATTTTCTCCCAGATTGTCGAAAAGAAGACCGACCACGCCGATGGCGCGCTCTACTGGAAGGCATATGCCGAAAACAAGTTGGGCAAGACAAGCGATGCGCTGGCCTCCTGCGCGGCGCTGCGCTCCAACTACCCGAAGAGCAGCTGGATCGACGACTGCGGTGCGCTGGAGATCGAGATTGGAACGCGCACGGGTGAGCCCGTGCATCCCAACAGCGAGCAAAGCGACGACCTGAAGCTGCTGGCGCTCAATTCGCTGATGCAGCACGACGAGGCGAGCGCCCGCGAGCAGATCGAGCAGATTCTCAACAACGAAGACGCCTCGGGCATACTCAAGGAGGGTGCGCTGTTCATTCTCGGCAAGAAGAGCGCGTTACTTACATTTCCCGAGATCGCGCGACTCAGCTACGTTGAAGGGGATGTGCGCGTGACGCGCGGCAAGGAGATTGAAAAGACCACCGGAGCCACGTGGGAGAAAGCCGTCGCCGATCTGGCGCTCGAGACCGGCTACAACCTGGTCACCGGCGCGGGCCGGGCGGAGATAGAACTCGAAGACGCCTCGACGCTGTATCTGGCGCCGAATTCGGTGCTCTCCTTCACTGATCTTCATACCACCAACGGCGTACCTTCGACCGAAGTTGCGCTGCTTTCCGGCACCGCGACGCTCCATGTACAGCCGTATTTGCCGGACGAAACCTTCCTCCTGCGCACGCCTTCGGATGACAACGTCGCCGCGCGCTATCCCGGCACCAGCTACATCCGCGTCACGAGTTACGTGGACGCCACTGCGATCGCGCCACTGGGCGGCGGAATGCTGCAACTTGCCGGGCTTCCCGACCAGACCGCGAAGGGCGAAACGCTTTTCTACCGCGGCGAAAAGCGCATCGACTCGCCCGCCGGTTTCAATGCCGCCATGTACTCGGAATGGGACAAGTGGGTTGCCGAGCGCATTGCGCGGCGAGCGGCAGCGATGAACGCAGTGATGAAAGAGGCGCATCTGACGTCGCCTTTGCCGGGACTGGCGGAGATGGAGGGCCAGGGGCGCTTCTTCGATTGCGCGCCTTACGGGACCTGCTGGGAGCCCACAGCGGCCGAGAAGCTCGATGAGCAAGCCGACGATTCGGCGCCCGCCGCGCAGCCGGCGTTTGCGACGGCTGCGCTCGAATTGAATCACGACCCAGCGAAGCTGGCTCGTATGTCAATGGAAGCAGCCGGCGGGCAAGCTGCTGCCGCCGGCTCTCAGAACACGCCCGAGATTCTGGAGCGCGAGGAGTTCTTTCCCTGCACACCGGCTGGCGTTCGCTATTCCCTGGTACGCGACCCGGCGACCGGCAGGGAGACCGTTGTCGACGCGAAGGGGAGCGAAAGCGCGTTGGCCTACACCTGGGGCGTGTGTCACGCCGGCTACTGGATTCACCGTCGACATCATTATGCGTGGGTGGTGGGCAAGCGGCACCACCATGAACCGGTGCGCTGGATCAAGAGCGGACGCACCGTCGCCTATGTTCCCATTCATCCTCGCGATCTGACCGGCAAAACGCCCGTGAACGCAAGATACGACGTCTTTGCGGTCTCGCGCAGGAGCGGCATCTCGATCGAGCGCGTCACGCTCGCGCCCGAACGCCCTCTCGAACTGCTCGACACGCCGCCCAAGGAGTTCCGCTCCGTGTATCTGCGCCCGTTGGCGCGCGCCGAGGAGCCGCGGATGGAGGTGCACACCATCAAGGACGCTTTTGGCAGCAAGATGGCGATCGCCGGCGCCGGCGTTCCCCTCACCTTCGATCGCAAATCGCAGAGCTTCACCATGCCCGTCCACATGATGCGGGGCAACCAGATGGTTACCGTCACCAAGCCGATCTCTCCCCGCGCGGCCGGCACGCGCGGCGCGACCGGAAGCGCCTCGCGCAGCAGCTCAACGAGCGGCGGATCGCATGGCAGCGGCGGGTCCTCGAGCGCGGGCAGCTCGCACAGCGCAGGCGGTTCTTCGTCGGCCAGCTCCAGCGGCTCGAGCGGCGGGTCGCATCATTGAGACGGGATACAAAGAGGCAGCCCCGAGGCTTGAGCCGATGAAGATTCGCCGGTCGCCGATGTGTGTCTCTGGTCCTCGCGCTGGTTGCGGCAAATGGCTCGCAGGCGCAGGATCAACCAGCGCCTCAGGCCACCCCGGCCTTGCAGATTAACTCCAACCTGGTCATCCTCGACGTGACCGTGCTCGACAAAAAGGGCAAGCCGGTCGTCAAGGGGCTGACTCGGGACGACTTCACAATCAGCGAAGACAAAGCCCCGCAGCGTATCTTCTCCTTCGAGGCTCCGGATGCGCACATCCTCAAGCGCGGAGCGCGCGAAGACGGCGAGGGCAAGGCGCCGGTGACGGTTCTCGTGCTCGATCTGCTCAACTCCAGCTTCGAAGAGATCGCATACTTCCGCCATGAAGTGAAGAGCTGGCTCATCTCGCACCCTTCGCAACTGCCCGCACCGGCCGAGTTGCTGGCCATCCGCGACCCGGCGCTGGAGATGCTGCAAGGCTATACGCGCAGCCGCGACGACCTGGTCTACGCGCTTGATCATCTGCCCGCCGTGCTGCCCTTCAAATACTCGCGACCCGCCTTTTTCTGGGACCGGTTCGCGCAGTCGATGGACGCGCTGCAGCAGGTTGCGTTGCCGAACCGCGGCGTGCCAGGCCGCAAGAACGTGATCTGGGGGGCCGCGGCGGACCGGGCGTGAATCTGCTCGCGCCCAGTCTGACACGGCGCGACATCATGGAGATCGCACAGTCGGAGCACGTGGGCGCCGAGTACTACACGCTGAGCTATCAGCCGCATGAGATCGAACCGGACGGCAAATTCCGGCACATCCGCGTGACCTTGCGCGATCTCAATCTGCGCGCCGTCACCAAGGCCGGCTACTATGCGCCGGAAAAGGACGCTCCCCTGCATCCGCGGCAGGAGGCGCTCGACAAGCTCATCGAGGCCGCGCTGTCGACCATCCCCTTCAACGCGCTGGACGTGCATCTCTTCGGCGTGGTGCGCCATCCCGACACGCGCACGGCGGAGTTCACCGTGATGCTGGCCTCGAAGAACCTGACCTGGCTGCCTGCCGATGACGGCAAAGACTCGGCCAGGCTCACGCTCGCCGTCGCCAGCCTCGATCCCAACCGCGCCGTGCTGGCCTCGAAGGTTGAGCACGTCACGCTGGAAGTCGAACCGGCCAAGCTCGACCGCGTGCCCCAGGTGGCGACTCAATTCCGCGTCGCCATTCGCGTGCCTGATAAGACCAAATCGGTGCGCGTGGCCATGGAGAGCGACGACGGCGGCCGCATTGGCGCCGCGGAGCTGAATCGAAACTCGATCGACGCCGCGCCCGAAGCGCCAACGGCGGAACCGCAACTGAACCCGCAACCTGCTGGTGTGCAGCCGGCCGTTCCGGCGAAGCCGGCACCGCACGCCGCTCAGCCGGACAAGTGATTCCCGCCGTGCGGAGAGGTCTTCTTGGGAAAAGGGGGGATGCCACGACGGCCGGCGGAACACTCAAGCGCGTTTGAGGCTTTCTTCGCGCGTTCCTGAACGAGTATGATTCTGACTCATCACACACCTAGTGACGGAACCGGGAGGGAGAATCATGCTCCGCATTCCTTTCCTGCTTTTGCTCATCGCGGCCGCTCATGCGGCGACGCCCGTTTTTACGGTCTCGTTTGACAGCACCCAGCAGCAGACCTGGGCTGTCGACCGCGGTTCTGCGGTACTCGATTCCAGCGTTCTGCACGATGGGCACAAGTCCATCCGCCTGGAGCCGGGGGCGACCGCGCTGGATGCTTGTGTTCGCCTAGCGCCCGTTGCGCTCAACCTCGGCCACCGTTACGAGCTGAGCGGATGGGTGCGCACCGAGGACCTGGAAGTGCGCGACGTGGACCGCACCCCCATTGCCGTGGGTGCGGCCCTCGCCATGGCGTCGATGCCCTTTGACGTGCACTCGGCGTCATTGGGGGGTACTCAGCCGTGGACCCGCGTCTCGCTCAAGTTTGTGGCCAGCCGCAGCCAGGACGAGGTTCTGCTGATGGCCGGCAACGGAGGATCGTTTCGCGGCCAGGCGTGGTTCGAAGGCGTGCACCTGGACGAAATCCCCTCTTCCGGCGATGAATGGCCGGCACGCGAGGCGGTTGAGACCTTTGGCCCGGCGTACCGGTATCCGGCGGCCGGATGGATTTATCTACACATCGAGGGCCAGCCATACGAGCGCGGGTATCAGCACGGCCACCTGATGGCGCGCGAGATTCCCGAATATCTGGAGCGGTGCGCGGCCGTTCTGGGCTCCAAGGATCATTGGGACGATTACCGCACCACGGCGAATGCACTCTTTTTGCGCGGCTTCGACCGAGAAATCCTGGAAGAGATGCGCGGCATCGCCGACGGCGCTGCCGATGCCGGCGCGCGATGGAAAGACCGCCGGGTCGATCTGCTCGACATCGTGGTGGCCAATACCACAGTGGAGATGGGCGAGCTCGCCCCGGCGGCTGCCGCCACGCCCACCGGCCTGGAAGGCCTGAACCTCGATGCGCCGCCCTATTCCGGCCGGCGGCGCGATTCGGTGAAGGATCATTGCAGCGCGTTTGCCGCCACCGGCCCGGCCACCCGCGACGGCAAGATGGTGATCGGTCACGTCACCTGGTGGCCGCTGACGCTCGCCGAGCAGACCAATGTGATGCTCGACATCAAGCCGGCTTCTGGCCATCGCATGTTGATCCAGAGTTATCCAGGGGGTATCGAAAGCGGCACCGACTGGTATCAGAACGATGCCGGAGTGGTGTTGACCGAGACCACCATCGATCAGACGCCGTTCAATCCTAACGGCACCCCGGTGGCTTTCCGCGCGCGGAAGGCCATTCAGTACAGCGACAACATCGACGACGTGGTTCGAATCCTGAGCACGCAGAACAACGGGCTCTACACCAATGAGTGGATCATGGGCGACGCCAAGACCAACGAGATCGCCATTTTCGACCTCGGCACGAACCACACCAAACTGTGGCGCAGCTCAAAGAACGAATGGTTCGGCGATACGCCAGGATTCTACTGGGGCGACAACAACGCCAAGGACCTGGACGTGCGGCTGGAAGAGTATCCCGATCCCAAGGGCGATCCGCAGTTCATCCCCTACGTGCCCGGCGTGAGAGACATGGCGTGGCAGCGGCTTTACCAGAAGTACCGCGGGCAGATCGACGAGCAGTTCGGATTCTTCGCCTTTCGCAGCGCCCCTCTGGTCGCGGTCGCCACCATGGACGCGAAGGTCGCGACCGCAGACATGGCGTCGCACATGATGGTCTGGGCCGAGATCGGCCGGCCCAACCAGCGCGAATGGCTTCCCGACAAGCGTTATGACGCTGCGATAGACAACGGCCTCTATCCATCGGGTTATTACCTGTTCGACGCCCAGCCGACGGAGATCTTGCGCGCCTCGATCGAGCAAAACGAGAAGATGCGGACGAGCGGCGGCGCGGAGCCGGATGAGCCGAAGGTCGCGGCCGCAACGAACATGCCGCGCTACGATGGCAGGCTCTGGGAAGGATGGGTTCTGCCGGCTTCCGGCAGCGACACCTGGTTCGTCGCCGGGTCGGCGGAGTATCACAGCGTGCTTGAGTCTAACGACGCCGGAGAGGCGATGAATGCCCAGCGAGCGATCTGGCGCAGTCTCCAGGCAAACGCTTCCACTCCGCTCGACCAGTTCCGGCGCGAGCGTACAAAAGGAGTCCTGTTTCTCGATTCGCTCCGGCTGAGAATGGGAGATGACGCCTTTCTGAAACTGATGCGCGATTATTTCGCGGCCCATACGACCAAGACCGTCACAGCCGATTCGTTCCTCCAGGTTGCCGGACTGACGCCTGTCGCGGCGCGCCTCGACGCAATCGACCCTCCCGGCGGTCCCGTTTATCTTGTGAACGACATCTGGAGCCGCCTGTCCTCCGCCGTCATCGTATATGGAACCTTGCGCGATGCGGGTGCGAACCGCTACGCCGCCGAAGAACTGCAGCACAAGTTTTTGAACGGGTACGAGAGCCAGGTCCCCATCTACAAGGACTTTGAAGTTTCCGACGATCTGCTGCGTCACCGCGATGTGGTCTTCGTCGGCCGGCCCGAGGCCAACTCGGCGCTCGCTCGCTGGTCGGCGCAAATCGGTCTCGAGTATGAGGGGGCAGCCTTCACCATCGACGGCGATGTGCACGCATCGGAACGCCAGGCGCTGATTCTCGCGGCCAGCAACCCGCTCGACGGCGCGCGCATGGTGCTGGTCGTCGCCGGCAACGATGCCCTGAGCACGGTCAAAGCGCAAGACACCGAATTGACGGCGCATCAGTTCGTTGTGTTTCGCGACGGCGATAACCCAGTACGAGGCTTCCTCAACGAAGTCGCGACGCCGCTCCAGGGAGCGCGCGCAGCGAATTGAATTGGATTCTGATTCGTGGCTCGGGCGCGCGGGCCGCGTTGCAGGCTGCGGTGCGCCCGCTCGAGCCAGGCAGCGTTGAAGCCTCCACCCCAACTTTGCCGCGATACGCCAGCAGAAAAGGGCGCAATCGGACTCAAGCCCCCTATGCCAGGCCAACGGGCCGGCCAGCGAGTGACGGTTTTTCGCTGAAAAATGCGCAAGAGAGATTAGACGGAACGAATTCCATCAAGTGTGGTTTTCGCTCAGCGAGCTCGACGCGCGGATGAACCGCGATTTGAGGAGGTTCCACTTGATGCTGCGCAGACTCCAAACTGCAGGATTTGCGATCGCCCTGGTCTCAACCGGCGCCTATAGCCTTGCCGCGCAGGAGAAGATCCTGTGGACCTTCCAGGTGAATGGGGTCGACGGCCAGCACCCAGCATCGAATCCGATCTTCGACGCCGAGGGCAATCTCTACGGAACGACGGATACCGGCGGCAAATACGGACAAGGGACCGTCTTCGAGCTGCTGCCGCAGGCCAATGGAACATGGCTGGAGAAGATTCTCTATGCGTTTGGCGCAGGCGGCAGCAACGACGGAGCCAATCCCCAGGCCGGCATGGTCTTCGATTCGCACGGCAATCTTTTCGGTGCAACGCTCCAGGGCGGCGTCGACGGATATGGAACGGTCTTCGAGCTCAGCCCGGAGGCCGATGGTTCCTGGACCGAGCAGGTCATCTATTCGTTCGGCACCAATCAAGACGGGCTCGACGGCATTGACCCGCAAGGCACCCCGGCCATTGACAGCAGCGGCAACCTATACGGCGTCTCCGAGCAGGACGGCGCCAACAGTGCGGGAGCGGTCTGGGAGCTTTCGCCGCC
>JASHTH010000365.1 GCA_030040655.1 Acidobacteriaceae bacterium
ACCCGCGCAATGGGCGCGTTGAGTTCGATTTGCTTTTCGATGCGATCGCTCATTCAGGCAACCTCCAGGTTGCATATTAGATCAGACGCAGCGCTTTGCGCAACCTATCGGTTGCATTCAAGTGCCCGCTGTTTTTCCAAAACGCCTACGGAAGCCGAAAGTCGCCGCTGGACACACTCCCGGAGAAAGCGCCGAAAATAGCCCAGGGCGAAGCGCAACTCCGGGAAGCGAGCCAGGTCTTCGACCGCCCGAAGATGTACCAATTTTGGGTGCCCCAGGTCCGTGTTTTCGGACCTGGGAAAGAAGGATCATTGCTACGAACCCATGCGGTCGCGGTCCCAGAACGACACGAGAAACACTCTTCCGACGCCTGCTAACTTTTTTGCAGATCAATTCTCACAACCTGCTAGCTTCGAAAGATAATCCGGTCGCGCGTCCGCCTCGTGCCGAAAACCAAAGCGCGAGAAAACATCGCAAAAATCGGCTTCAAACCTCGATGCTTCAACGATTTGCCGGTCGAGGGGCACCCACCCCCCTGCTTTTTGAATAAAATGAAAATTGACTTGAATTTTATTCAACTTCCGTGATAGCGTACTCGTCATGCAGTCCCTCCTGGAGACGGTTCGGGCCGCGCGGCGCCAGCGGGATCACTTGCTGTTGCGGCTGGGGCACGAGGACCTCGACTTCGTCGTCCAGTTCGTCCTCTCGTCCGGCTCGCTCAAGGAGATGGCGCAGCTCTATGGCGTCAGCTATCCCACGATCCGCGCCACGCTCGACCGCGTGATCGAGAACCTGCGGAGCTGCCTGGCGGGCAATCCGCCCGATGCGATGACCGAGCTTCTCGCCAAGTTGGTCGAGCGCGGCGAGATCGAGCCGGGGACGGCCAGAAGCATTCGCGCCGTCTACCGCAGCACGCTGGAGAGAATGCAAACCGCGGAGGAGGCACGAGAATGAACGGCGTCCTGATCGAAGGAATCCGCCAGGTTGGCCAGTACAGAATGCTGATCGCCATCGGCCTGCCCATGCTGGGCGGAGCGCTCGTGGTTGCGACGAGCCTGCTGACTCCGCGCGGCAAAGCCAAGGGTCTGCTCACCGGCGCCTACATGCTGCTGGCCTGCATTGGCGCCGCGTCTCTGCTCTTTGCGCTCATTGCAGCGCTCACCGGCGAGCCGCGCAACGTGGTGGTGCCCCTGTTGGTGCCGGGAATCGTGCTGACAGCGGTCATGGGGATCTTTTCGCCGCAGATCATCCGCGAATATCAGCACTTCGAGTTCCGCAAGCTGGCCGCGGAGCTCTTCCGGCGCAGCTAATGCCGGTCGCGCCGTCCCTGGCCGGGGCGCTTTGGGTCGCGAGGGCCTCCGGCACGGTCGCGCCTCTGCCTACTCGCCGGTGCGGAATCCCGCGTGATCTTGCCTCGATACCGGCTCGGACCTCGGCTGCCGGCATCAAATCGCTCGCGTCCCCGACCTGCCCGTCCACCCCGACGCTCATCCCGCGGTTCGAAGCGGGAGGAATCCGTCCCCGCGGGGCGCCGCGCCGGTCCGGCTCGCGAACTCGTGAACCGGTTTTCGGTGGATCTTTGGCCCTCTCGGCCGCCTTGCGCGCGCCAGTTGCTTCGGCCCTCCCTGCCGCGCGGCCTGCCGGCGAAGTCGCGGCTCCCTTCCGGTTTCGACGGTCTGCGCCGGCTTCCACCGGGACGCGCGCCGCCGCTCCGGCGATCTGCCGGCGCGCCGGAAGGATACCGAGCAGGCCTGTCTTGACGCTTGGGACGGGCTCCAGTGGCTCGGGAAAATCTCCCCGCGGCCGGTTTCTCGCGCGCTGAAGCCTGCTCGGAATTCGAAAACAAACGATCCCGCTTGGCGCGACTGAAGTCGCGTCCTTCCCAAGCGGCTCGTGAACCGGGCTTTCCCGCAGCCTGTCCATCCCATGTTCCTGGCCGGCGCTTCTGCCCTTTGCGTTCGCCTCCGCGATCGGTCCGGCTTTCGTAGCTCGCTCGCATCGGTGCCGCTTTACCCTCGGCCGCGCGGCGCAGGGCTGCGACCTCGTCGGCGGTCAATTCGCGCATCTTGCCCGGCTCGACATCGAGGATCAGCGGCCCGTAGCCGACGCGGCGAATCTTTTCGACAAAATGGCCGATCTCCTGGAACATTTTGCGCAGCTCGCGGTTGCGGCCCTCGGTCAGCACCACTTCAAACCACGGATTGTCTCCTTTGCGCACTTCGCGAACGCGCGCAGGAGCGGTCTCGACGCGCGACGAGCCGGTCCGGCCGCGATCGATGGCGACGCCCCGGCGCAGCGCGTCGAGCTCGGCGGCCGTCGGCCGCCCGCTGACCTTCACGAAGTAAGTCTTCTCCACGCCTGATGCGGCATGCGTGAGCCGGTTAGCCAGCTCGCCGTCGTTGGTCACCAGCAGCAGGCCTTCGCTCTGGTAGTCGAGCCGGCCGACGGGATAGAGCCGCTCGTGCGTCTTGCCGAAGAACTGCATCACCGTGGGCCGGCCTTCCGGATCGCTGACCGTCGTTACAAAGCCCTTGGGCTTGTTAAGCACGAAATAACGCAGCCGCTCGGCGCTGCGGATGAGCTTGCCGTCGACGCGAATGTGGTCGCGCGCCGCATCGGCCTTGCTGCCGGGCGTGGTGACCACGTTGCCGTTCACCTGAACGCGCCCGGCGGCGATCAGCTCTTCGGCATGGCGGCGGCTGGCCACGCCGGCCTGGGCAAGGATCTTCTGCAGCCGCTCGAGCTTCGGCGCAGCTCCCGGTTCGGCGCTGGGCCCGGGCTCGCCGGGCTCAGGGCCGGCCGACACGTCCCAATCGGACTCCTTGTCGCCGGTTGCTTCTTCTCGGCTCGGCAATTCATCTTCAAGCGCAGCGCCGGGATGGGGCTCGGCCGCGGCGTCCAGCGCATCTTCCGCGGCGGTTTCGATAAGGGCTTCGAGCTCGGGATCGTCGGGTCGTGGTTCCGCATTAGGATTCATGGCGGGGAGCCTCAACTCCTGCGGGTTGCGTCGCGCCGGAGGGCGCGGGACCAGGGTTCGTAGGCGCGCTGACGGGCGATTCGGCAGGTTGCTCAAGGTCGTCGGCTTCTTCCTCGCCGGTCCGCTCGAACGAGTCGCTGAGTTCGATCTCTGCCTCAGACTCCTCGCCCGCCTCGGTGCTCTCCTCGATCCCCGCCTGCTCGTCGAGCTCGATGGCGGCCATCTTCTCGAACTCCTCCATCGAAGGCAGCTCGGAGATGTCCTTGAGCCCGAAGCGCAGCAGAAACTCGCGCGTGGTTTTGTACAGAATCGGCCGGCCGACGACCGGCTTGCGGCCGGCCGTGGCGATGAGCTTGCGGCTGAGCAGCGAGCCCAGCGTGCCCGCCGACTCCACGCCGCGAATTTCGCTCACTTCGGGCGCCGTCACCGGTTGCTTGTAAGCGACTACGGCCAGAGTTTCGAGCGCGGGCAGCGAGAGCTTGAGCGGCGGCTTGAGGCTGCGCACGAATTGGCGCACGGCGTCGTGGCACTCGGGCTTGGTGGCCATGCGATAGCCGCCGGCGATCTCGCGAATCTCGATGCCGCGATCGTCGCATGCGCAGCCGGCGATCAGCTCGTCGATCAACGGCTTGAGAATGTCGCGAACTTCGCGATCCCGCGCGCGGGCCTCGCGCCGCGCGCCGATCTCTGGCTCGCCTTCCAAGGGCAAGTCGGCTTGAGCTGCACTTTGACTCTCCGTCGAAGGATCGGGAATCGCAGAGCCGGCGGCCGATGGCTCGCTGCCGTCGATCGCCGCCCGGCCTGGAGCAGCCGCTTCGCCGGTTTGCGAGGGTTCGGCCGCATCGTTTACCGGCGTCTGCTCCAGGCCGAGATAGGCAAATCCCTCGTCCAAAAGGGGCAAACTCTCGCCGCTGGACGCCTGGGCCTCGGCGGCTGCGGCCGCAGCGGCAGCTTCGCACTCCGCCCCGTAGACCCGCGCCTCGTCGGCAAAGATCGCGGCAAGCTGGGCCAGCGTGACCGGCTCCTCGGCAGCGTAGATAACGGCTTCCAATTTGGCTTTCAGACTCATTCGGCCATCGCAACGTACCTCAAGTATCGTACCGGAAGCCGCGCTGCGATGCAGGCTGAGGAAAGCGGGAAGGGAAAAGGGCAATGGTGCATTTTGGAGGGTGCGGGCTTTACAGGCTGCGGAAAACTCCGAGCGAAGGGCGCCTTGTAACAGGACACGACTTCAGTCCCGAAGAGCGAGGCTTTGTAACAGGGCACAACTTCAAAGGCTGCGGAAAAACTTGCTTCACGGGCAGTATTGAAAAGGCACGGCTTTAGCCGTGCCGAACAAGTCCCTTCTTTTTGATCTTTCTCGCGGGATTGAGCCCGCGAGAAGCCAATCCGCATGAGTTTTTCCGCAGCCTCTTTAGTCGTGCCGCAAGAAGGCGCAGAAACGGCGGGGCTTTAGCCCTTGAGCGAATTCTTCTGCCGCCCAGACCATCGATGCAACCGGCTCTGGAAACTCGAAGGGCGCTGCCGGGTAGAGCGACGAACGCTCTTTGAAACGGGAAGAAATTCGCGTATGCCGCGCGGATTTCATGCTGTAGGCTTATCTGCGGAAACGGGAGGGCAAATTGAGTCATATGCTGAATCGCAGAACGTTTCTCGTTGCGGGCGGGATGACCGCGCTGGCTTCAACCCGGGTTTTCGGAGCAAACGACAGAATCCGCGTGGGCGTGATCGGCGCCGGCGGCCGCATGAACGGCCTGCTCGATGCTGCTGACAAAGCGGGCGGTTACGAGATCGTTGCCGTCGCCGATGTCTACGGGCCGCACCGCGAGGCCGTGAAACAACGATCCGGCGGAACGGCCACAACGCATCTCGATTATCACGAGGTTCTGGCAAAGGAGATCGACGTCGCTTTTATCGCCTCGCCGGATCACTGGCATGTGCGCATGGCGGTCGATGCCATCAAAGCCGGCAAAGACGTGTATCTCGAAAAGCCGGTGACGCACACCACCGAGGAGGGCGAGACGCTGACAGGCGCCGTCCGCGCGAGCAAGCAGGTTCTGCAATGCGGCATGCAGCAGCGCAGTTGGCCGCACTTTCGTGATGCCGTCGACCTGATTCAGGGCGGAAGCCTGGGGCGCGTCACCCAGGTGCGAACCTACTGGTGGCAAAACTACGGTCGCGACTGGATCGAAAGGCCCACTGAGACGCAACTGCTCGACTGGAAGATGTGGCTGGGCGGCGCGCCCGACCAGCCCTTCAGCGAGGAGAAATTTCATCGCTGGCGCTGGTTCTGGGACTTCGGCGGCGGCGCCATGACCGATCTGTTTACGCACTGGATCGACGTGGCGCAGTGGGCGATGAAATCCGACCTGCCCAGCGCGGGCTTCATGCTGGGCGACAAGCGAGTCTTCGAGCAGTGGCAATGCCCGGACACGATCCAGGCCGCGTTCCGCTACCCGAACTTCGACGTGGTCTACGAAGGCATGATGAGCTCGTCGATCGACGATGGCGGCCTGGAGTTTCGCGGCACCGAAGCGACACTGAAGATCGACCGCGACGGCTTCGACGTCTATCACGAAGGCGTGGAGGGCCAGCAGAATCCCGTGGTTTCCGGCCACAGCTTCCGCGACGGCACCATCGATCACATGGAGAACTTCTTCGCCTGCGTTCGCTCGCGCAAGGAGCCGAACGCGCCGGTCGAGACAGGCGTCTCCGCCGCGCGCGCCGGGCAGATCGGCAACTATGCCTATCACCACGGCGGGCACACCGAGTGGCCGCCGAAGGGCGCCGCGTGATCAGCGACTGAGTCGTGCGTGTCCGGAGCGCGAAATGTTGTCGTGAACTGAGCTGCGCAAGCCGACGACATGCCCCGGTAGCGGTGCTATTTCCCGACTGCCGACTGTCCTGCTCGAGCCCCGGGAACTTTATCCGCAATGTGGCCAATCAGCGCGGCTCTATCGAGTTCCTCGGTAGACGGTACGCGGGACAATTCGACGCATCTCGACAACAAACTCGCGAGAAGCTTGCTCGCGCGAGAATATGCTTCCTCTAAAACGTCGCCGTCCTCAATGGTGCCGTGAACTACCTTGGATCGGACTGCATAGTCTCTCTTGATCTCCCTGAATCGTTCGTACCGAAGGTTCGCGTCGCCTTTTTCAAGCAGTAGTGCAGAATACATGGCCAAGGTTCTCGTGATTTCATTGCTGACCCTAAATAGGCACTCTATGCCAGACCAGAGCTGCATTATTCGAGAACTATGCCCAAATAGGTGGTGGGAGTTCCCGTAGCTCATGAGCGCCGTAGTGAACGTTTTATCCGACTGAAGAGTTGCAAAGCTTGCTAGGTTGGTGTGGGCCCAATTGAGCTGCTGATCCGAAGCATGGATCGGCTCCGCCGGCCTTCGAAACGTCGTATGGGGAGTCGCAACCGCAAAGCACACCCTTTGGGATCCGGACCAGGAATAAAGAGAACCGCATGGACATCGGCAAGCGAGTGCTAACAGGTGGAACAACCAAAGGGAACTCCATGCTTTCGTCGCTAGATCTTTTCTGCCAGCTTCTTCCCGAATCTCTAGGTAGAAGCTAGCGAATTCCATCATCGAGAGGACTACTGCGTAGTCCGCCAGCGTGTCGCACCCATCTGCAACGGTCCTTAAATCAAAGTGGGGCGGGTTGGGCCGGATGGTGACTCCGGGAGCAAGCTCGAACTCGTCCGAGACCAACACTCCATGGCCCGCGATATAAGCGGCCTTTGAATCCGCGGATACAAGCACCGATGTCATGTCCTGGATTTTATTCGTGGTCGATCAGTTGACGTCAAATCGCGATTTCGCACTTCGAGCCTCTGGGAGCCGCAGCCCGCTGTCCCGGCGGATCAAGAGCCAACTGGAGCCTGTTTTGCCGCCCGGAGTCCCCATGCGCTAACCTGCATTTACACTGAAAAGTGATGCCTGGAGAGAACGAGCAGCGCTACGACCCGGCGGCGATCGAAGCGAAGTGGCAGGCGTGCTGGGCCGCGGATCCCGCGCTCTACGCGGCGGAGCCGGCCGGCTGCGGCAAGCCCAAGTACTACGTGCTCGAGATGCTGCCCTATCCCAGCGGGCAGTTGCACATGGGCCACGTGCGCAACTACGCCATCGGCGACGCGCTGGCGCGCTACATGTGGATGCGCGGCTACAACGTGCTGCACCCCATGGGGTGGGACGCATTCGGACTGCCCGCCGAAAACGCCGCGCTCAAAAACAACACGCCTCCGCGCCAATGGACGCTGGGCAATGTGGCCGCAATGAAACGGCAGATGCAGCGCATCGGCTACGGCTACGACTGGGCCACCGAAGTCACCACTTGCCTGCCCGACTACTATCGCTGGAACCAGTGGTTCTTTCTGCGTATGTTCGAGCGCGGGTTGGCCTATCGCAAAAAGAGCAAGGTGAACTGGTGCCCCGAGTGCGCCACGGTGCTGGCCAACGAGCAGGTGGTCGACGGCTGCTGCTGGCGGCACGAAGACACCAAGGTGGAGCAGCGCGACCTCGAGCAATGGGCGTTGCGCATCACCGCCTACGCGCAGGAGCTGCTCGAAGGCCTCGACAAACTCGACGGATGGCCGGAAAAAGTGCGCACCATGCAGCGCAACTGGATCGGCCGTAGCGAGGGCACCGAGGTCGATTTCTTTCTCGACTCGCGCCAGATCGTCACTGGGCCACCGGATGGGCCCGAAATCTTTGTGCCGCCGCCGGGCGCGGTGCGCATCCGTGTCTTCACCACGCGCGTGGACACGATCTTTGGCGCCACCAGCGTGCAGCTGGCGCCGGAGCATCCTCTGGTCCTCACTTTGACTTCCGCCGATTCCGCGCTGAAAACTCAGGTCGCCGATCTGCTCGAAGAACAGAAGAAGGCGCGCGAAGCCGGCGACGTGGGCGCCATCGAAAAGCACGGCATTCCGACGGGCCGTTTCGCGATCAATCCGTACAACGGCGAGCGCGTGCCCATCTGGGTGGCGAATTACGTGCTCATGGAGTACGGCACCGGCGCCATCATGAGCGTTCCCGGCCACGACGAGCGCGACTTCGAGTTTGCCCAAAAATACGGCATCGCGATTCGCCGCGTAATTGCTCCTGCCGATCCCGCGGCCGAGGAGCCGGTGCTGCCTTTCACGCTGGAA
>JASHTH010000366.1 GCA_030040655.1 Acidobacteriaceae bacterium
GCCGCGTGGTGCCGGGACGGCTGCTCGAGGCTGGTCTTCGATTCGAATTCCCCGAGTGGCCCGAAGCCGCCGAAGACCTGGTGCGGCGATGGCGCCACCGGCACGATTGAAGCTCACTCGAGTTCACCGATCTCCTCGATCGGCGAGGCCATCCGCCCCGGCGCCACGATGCCGTATTTCACGCCGAGGAACTCCTGCAGATCTTCGGGAAGCAGCGCGGCCAGCTCCTGCCAGGTCAGCATCTTCAGACGCACACGCAAGTCGGCGCTCTTCACCGCGGCCATCACCTGGAACCAGCCTTCACGCAGATCGGGCCGGCGCTCGTCGAGAAGCACGCAGAAGCTCGCGCCGCCCGCGTGCGCCGCCAGCACGTTGCGAATGAGCTGATAGCTCGTGTAGCCCGGGACCACATCGACGATCGACGGCCTTGCCGGAGAGTCGAATAGGTTCGTCTCCACTGGCTCTTCGTATTCCTGCGTATAATCTTCGGGAAACTCGACCGCTTCCTTGAGCCGGCTCAAGGTGATTTCGTCCCGCGGCAACAGCTCGCGATCGAAAACTTTGTCGAAGTCACGGTACGACTCGGCGACTTCGGACAGGCAGCATTGAAAATCGCTCTCGGTCAATTTGGCTTCGATCAGCAACGATCCCAGGCGCAGATCCACCTCGGTGCGATCGAAGCGGCCATTGCTGAGAGGCACGCGCGCCTTCCAGCCGAAGATCTGCGCCACATTGGCCTCCACGCCCAATGTGTGCTGCACGGCGCGCGACTCAATCACTCCCGGCGTGCAGAAGATGTTCATGAGCAGCGCATCGGAGCTCATCGATGAGTCGAGCTCGCGCCAGCGCCGCTCGGCTCTGGGCAGCGAGCGCCGCGCCTGCGCGTGAACCTTGTCGAAGCGCCGCATCCATTCGGGCCGCTGCAGCATGGCGGCGTAGGCCGCATCGAAGAAGTTTCCGTGCCGATTGCCTTCCGGCGCGTACACGATGACAGGCGAGCCGCCATAGCTCTCCAAGTGCGCGCGCCCTTGCGCATAGTGTCGATTCCGCGCGGCGAGCTCCTCGCGAAGCTGACTCGCGTACAAGCTGCTCTTTTTGGCCATCAAGAGAAGAGTACTGCGGCAGAGTGGAGTAAGCCTGCGAGTCAGCAAGGCATGTCTGCGCGGCGACGGAGTCAGCCATTGGGATGACTCGGCCGGCTGCGCAGCCATGAGAAAATGGTCCCCGTGATTGCCGGCTGCAAGCACTCATTCTCTGCTCTCGTACTCTGCGCATTCTTCTTCGCCGCGGCCTCTTTCCATGCCTCCGCGGCTTCAAAAACCGAGGCCGACGAAAAGGCCGGCGCGGCCTTGTTTGTCGACAAAGGCTGCACCTTCTGCCACGGCGTCAGCGGCGTGGGCACCGCCAAGGCGCCCTCGCTCATCGATTTGCGCAAAGACAAAGCGTGGCCCGAGGCGAAGATCAAGATCCAGATCCTGAACGGCGGGCAGAAGATGCCGCCATTCGCCGATTCCTTGACCGACCAGGAGGTTTCGCAGTTGATCGCGTATCTGCTGGCCAAGCACAGGCCGGCGCCACCGGCCGCGGCTTTGAACCCGGCTGCGCAGTGAGCGTCCTTGCGATCCTCGGCGTCTGATGCATGACGTTCCATGTGGAACCGGGGGTGCGAACCGATGAGATGCGCCTCTCTGCAACCACCCCTCTTGCTTCTTGCGTGCGCCGGCCTTGCGTTTCCGCAGCAGAATCCAAAAGCAAAACCAACGGGCGGTCTCGAACTGCTCCAGCATGTAGCGCAGCACTACGCGCATGCCAAATCGTACCGAATTGAAGTCACGGAAGAGCGAACGGCGAGTATCTGCGGCAGTGGTCGAAGAAGGCCTTGATCGCGGCCGAAGCGCCCGCAGGCCGGTTCGATTTTGAGGGTCGCTCCGGATTTGGGAGCGCTATCAAAGTTTCCGACGGCAAAACGGAGTGGCTGTATCGCCCCGACCAGCTTCATTGCACGGCTAAGCCGGTTTCGACCATCGGCGGCAAGCACGGGCCCATTGGCACGTCGGAGATGGCGGAAGCTGAGGCGGAACAGCTGCGGGGGAACTTGGCGAAGCTCGCCAATTCGCTGAAATCGGCGACACGCCTGCCGGATTCCACCGTGACGACCGTTGGCGCTTCCATCCAGTGCGAGGTCGTTCGCGTGGCGAGTTCCGACGAGAGGCGCATTCGCCCGAACCATCTCTACCAACGAACGATCTGGATCGACAAAAAACACGACACGATCGTCAAGATCATCGAACGGGCGCAAGTAACGGTCATAAATGGACCGCGCAAACCGGAGGAGCAGGACACAACGACTGTTTATTCAAAGACGGTGCTGGATGGTCCGCTGCCCGACGGCGAATTCACGTTCAATCCTCCTCGGGGCGCCCGGCTGATCGCGGACTTCCCTGACCCAAGGGACGAAGGTTTTGGAAGCAGCATGGCGGGCGACCCGATCCCGCCTCTGAAGCTCAAATCGCCTGACGGCAAAGTCACTTCCATCGAAACCTTTCGCGGCAAGCCGGTCATTCTCGACTTCTGGGCGACCTGGTGCGATCCGTGCGTGGCATCGATGCCCAAGCTCGCCGAGATTTACAACCAGGGCAGAGAGAAAGGATTGGTGTTTATATCCGTAGATCAGGATGAAGACGCGTCCAAAGCGGCGGATTTTCTGGCGAAGAAGGGCTACGCCTGGCCCGACTTTCACGATGGAGATGGAGAGATCGAAAAGCTCATGGGATCGAGCGGAATTCCACGCACCGTGATCGTCGATGCCAAGGGCGAAATCGTCTACGACGGCGCCGGCATGGACGAGAATCGGTTGCGAACGCATCTGGCGCAGCTTGGACTCCAGTTCGCGGACCTGGCGCCCAAGCCGAAGCAGGCTGTTCCTTGTGTCGCTTCAAAATAGAGCCGGTTCGAGAGTCGAAAGCCTTAGCCCACGCGCGTGCACTCTTCGACCGGAATCGCGACCTGCTCGACGATCTCCAGGCCGAAGCCTTCCAGCGCCGGGATGTGCATCGGCGTATTCGACAGCAGCCGGATGCGCTGGATGCCGAGATCGGAGAGGATCTGTCCGCCGAGACCGATGGCGCGCAGAATGCGTCCGCTTCGCGCTTGCGAGCCTTCGCGCGCGCGCAGTTCCTTGTGCAGCAC
>JASHTH010000367.1 GCA_030040655.1 Acidobacteriaceae bacterium
GTATCCTGATCGGCGCCGGTCACGACCGCCGTGCTGTATTCCTCATGCTCGTCGTAGAAAGCGGTGCGAAAGCCGCGCTTCGATGCCGTCAATTGATATTTGGCCGCCGGCAAACCCCGCAGCACGAAATGTCCCTCGTTGTCCGAAAGCACGGACTCGATGACGTGGCTGTCATTCTCATCCAGCACCTCCACGGATGCGCGGCGAATGGGCTCGCCGGTCAGAGTGTTGATCATGGTACCGGAGATTCGATACTGTCCCGGGGTGGACGACTTTGAGGCGCGTTGCGACGCCGTCTGCGCCGCTCCAATTTGAAGAGCGCAGCCCATCGCCAGCAATAGCGTCGCGCCCATTTGGCGCCGCCGCACCGCCGATTTTGGGGCAAAGCGGGCCATCAATGCTCCGGAGCCTCCAGGACAAGGCTGCTCGTCTGCCCAGCAGACAAGTTGATCTGTTGTCCAGCCTCGGGCAGGTTGCCCAGGACATCGCGATCGCGATACTCAAGCTCCACGGGGCTCTGAAAGGTGTAGACGTGGTAGCTGCCCGGCGTCAAACCTTCCAGCGTCATGCTTCCGCCGGAGGTTGGCCGCAGCGTCACCGGTTCCACATCGGCGGTGCTGCCCAAGTCGGGAACGACATACACGGTGTAGAACGGCTCCTCGCCGACGTTCAGGCCGGCGAGCGCCGCGGGCAAAGTGAGCGTGAGTTTTGCGCAATCGTCCCGCGCCGTTAATTCCAGCGGCGCGGTGGCGCCGGAGAGGCCGACCACGAGCGGCTCTCGCGCCAGATTGGCGCCCCCGGCCGTAAAAGAGACTTCGCACAGCCCCGACTGCATAAGGCGCGTGTGCATCCAATAGGAGCCGGGAGCGGTGTATTCCACCTCCAGCGTGCCTTCGGCGCCCTGCGCGAAGTTGCTGGTCGAACCGTCCGACATCCATCCGCCGGCTTCGCTGGCCATCACCACAACCTCAGGCCTTCCGTTCTGGCCCGGCTGCGGCGAGCCCGACGCGGAGTGGAGCACGGTCAGTCGCACCGAACTCGGGCGCGGCATGGAAAGCGGCACGCGCAGGTTGGAGATGGCGTGCCCGGCCACAGAGAACTCGACGGAACCCACATACGGCCACCGATTCGATGAAACAGCGCGCATGGTGCCACCCGGGAGCAACATGAGCTGAAAGCTCGCTGTTGCCGAGAGTTGCAGCGAGTAGGCGCCATCGGGTAGCAAGGCCTGGATGGTGTGCGTGGCCGGATCGTATTGCGCGGAGTAGGGAAGCTGATGGCCTTGACCGTCCATCACCGTCGCCGTGAAGTTCATTCCCGCGCGATCCGCCGAAGCTGTGTCGGCGCGATCGTCGGGGAATGTCGCTATGGCCGTCACGGCGTGGAAGGGCTCGAGCGTCAGGTTGATGTTGGCCTGCGCTTCATCGCCGTTAGACAGGTGAATCTTCGCTGCGCCGGCCAGATCGCGCGCGTCGGGAAAGAACTGGCTGGCGTAGCCCTCCCGCAACACGTTGCCGACCCGTCCGGCAGCGACCACGTTGCTCGCCTCTTCGCTGTCCAACGCAGGGTTGGTGTATACCGCGTATTCGCCATTGGGCAATCCCGCGAAACGGTAGCTACCGTCACTCCACGTCTTCGTAGCGGATATCGCCTGCCATACGCCGCGCCCATCCTGCACGGTCCGCCGCAGGAGCTGCACCTCGATGCCTTCGGCGGGATCGCCGGTGGAAAGCCCCACCTGGCCGCGGATGGCGTTGGTCGGCGTCAGCGAAAAGTCGAGCTCCGCCATTCCGGCTTCGACGATGACGTTGTGCGCCGAGCTCGCGGAGTCGTCCATCACCATTCGCCCGCCGGAGTTTGGCCGATCCAGATAGCCCGGTTTGACCACTTCGAAGATCTGCGGCCCGGCAGGGAGGTCCGGAATCTCGAACCGTCCGTCATTCTCGGTGAGCGCCCCGGTCGAAGCATCGCCTTCGATGCGCACCAGCGCGCGCGCCAGCGGCTCCCCGGTCACGGCATTGCGAACCACTCCGTGCACGTGGATCGGCGCGCTCGCCGCGGGAAGCGGCGAAGCGGGCGGCGCGGGATCTGCCTCCACTTCCTGCGCGGCTGTCTTCGATGCGGTCGCCAGCGCAACGAGCACAAGAAAAACCGTCCCTGCGCACCACGCAGCCCACGCCCGGGAAACGCGCGGACCGGCGATCCGACGATGGGAGGAGCTGGCGACCACTCCTTATTGTGACGGTTCGGCACTGCAAAAGGGAATCGGCGCTCGCAGAAAAGCGGCGGCGTCCAACATGCCCTCCGACGGCGGCGGCGCGACTCGGCTCACTTGTCGAGGTACCACGGAATATTGATGACAATGATTCGCCGGTTGCCGCGGACGAGCAGAAGGACTTTCAGCAGGTCGGCGCGGCGGTTGTGCAGTAGGTTCTCCCACCAGTGGCGCACCACCAGTTCCGGCACCAGTACACAGACTTTGTGATAGGTGGATTCGCGCTCCACGGCGAGTACATATTCGACAACCGGCTGAATGACATAGCGATAGGGCGAGCGCAAAATCTCCAGCTTGGGAACGCATTTGCCCGCTTCGCGCAGCGGCGCGGCGATCTTTTCTTCCCAGACCTTGCAGATATCGTCGGGATCGTCGGCGATCTGCACGTGCAGGCAGCGGATATCGTTGGACATGGACAGTGCGAACGAGAGCGCTTTTTCCGTAATCCGGCTCCAGCGGTCGATGGGCACCACGACGATCGGCTCGGTGACCTCGGCGGGCACGATGGGCCGAAACAGCGCCGTGGCGCGCGACACACGCGTATAGTGCCGCTTGACGGCGCGCATGAACGCGATCATAAGGACGATCAGCAGAGCCGTGATCCAGGCGCCTTCGACGAACTTGGCGACCAGGACCACCAACGTGGTAATGCCGGTGGCAACCGCGCCCAACCCATTCACGAACGTGCGCACGGGGGCGTTTCCCTGGCGTTTCCAGTGCCGGACCATGCCCGCCTGCGAAAGCGTGAAGGCCATGAACGCGCCGATCGCAAAGAGCGGAATCAGGCGGTCGGTGACTCCGCCGAAAATGGTAAGAAGCGAGCCGGTGAGGAAGACCAGAACATAGATGCCCCACGAATACAGCAGCCGCCTGCCGCGCAGCAGAAAGATGTGCGGCATGAAATTGTCGAGCGCAATGGCGCGGGTGAGGCGCGGAAAATCGGCGAAGGCGGTGTTGGCCGAGAGCGCCAGCACCAGCAGCACCGACGCGATGGTCACGTAATAAAACCATCCATGCCCCATCACGGCGCGCGTCAGCATGGAGAGCACGCTTTCATACCCGGGGCCATCGGGGTTGGTAGCGGCGATGCCGTAGGCGCGGCACAGAAGGGCGATGCCGAGGAGCAGAATCGCCAACAGCGCGATGATGATGGTCAGCGTGATCTTGGCGTTCTTGCGCGTATCGTCGCGAAAGGCCATCACGCCGTTGCTGACCGCTTCCACGCCGGTCATCGCTGTGCAGCCCGAAGAGAAGACTTTGAGCAGAAGCCACAAGCTCACGGCGGCCGTGGCCGGAGGAATTGCCGGCAGCGTGGTCACCGGGTGAGGATGCCCGCCGCTGGAGAATGCATGCCAGGCGCCGATCAATATCACAATGAGCAGCGTTCCCGTGAAGAGATAGGTCGGGATCATGAACACTACGCCGGTGTCGTGCACGCCGCGCATGTTGACCAGCGTAAGGATCGCCAGCACTCCGAGGCAAAGCCCGAGCGTGTGCGGCTGCAGGCTGGGCACGGCGGAGATGAGCGCGCCGACACCTGAGGCGATGCCGACGGCTGCGGTCAGCGTGTAATCGATCATGAGCGCCGCCGCGGCCAACAGACCCGCGCCTTCGCCGAGGTTTTGCGAGGCTACCGTGTAGGAGCCGCCGCCATGGGGATACGCGTCGATCGTCTGCCGGTAACTGAAGTAGACGATGGTGAGCAGGATGACGATCGCCACGCTGACCGGGACAATGTGGCGCACGCCCAAGAGGCCGAGCGGAATCAGCAGCGTGAGCGCGGCTTCCGGGCCGTACGCCGCCGAACTCAACGCGTCCAGTCCGAAGATGGGAATGCCGGCGATGGGGCCGATGTGCTCGGCGCGCTCTTCGCTGGTCGCCAGCGGGCGCCCGAAAAGCAGATTGATGAGATTCCCGGAGAAAGCCATGCGGGTCTTTCGATCCAGCCGGTGTGGGATGACGGCAGGGGAGCCGCCGAGGGAATTGTCTCATGGCGGGCAAGAGGAGACAGGGATCAGGGAACGAGGGACCAAGGGAACGA
>JASHTH010000368.1 GCA_030040655.1 Acidobacteriaceae bacterium
CGGCATCGCTCGCGTTGGCCAGTTCCACGTCTGGTCGGATTCGCATTTGGCTACCGCTACAAGCACTTGAACTTGAGCGAAGTCTCGCCCACACGGATCGTATCGCTGTCACGCAATTGCACTCGCGAGATGCCTTGCTGCCCGTCGTTTACAAATGTGCCATTGGTCGAGTCCAGATCGGTCAGCAGGAATTCGCCATCCTTGTAATGAATGCTGGCGTGCTTCTGCGAAACGGTCGGGTCGTGAAGCGCCACTTCCACATCGCGTGCCGTGCCCAGCGTATTCTTGCCCTCGCGCAGGCGAAAGTCGTCGCCTTTTTGCGCGCCGTTCAAGACCACCAGCCAACCCACCACGGGCGAGCGCTTCAACGCGGCCAGCATCACTGTCTTTTCGAGCTGGTTCTTCGGCTTATCGTCCGGCCGGGTCTCGCCAATGTCGGGCCGGGTCTTGCCCGCGGATCCGGTGGATGCGACCCGATAGCCCGTCCTGATGCAGTACGGGCAGTCCGTCCAGGAATCCTCCATCTGGTGCCCGTTATTGCAGAATTTCGCCATGATTGGTCCTCTTCTTTCCACCTTCGGCGCTGGGGCTTGGCAGAGCCGCCGCCTCCGATCCTTACTCGCTGAAATAGGTCATTTCCGTGGGGCTTTTGCGCCCGATGAAGATGCGGTCGCCGTTTTTCAGCAGCATCTTGGCAATGCGTGGGGAATCGGTCGAATTCACAAACGTCCCGTTCACTGAGCTGCGGTCGATCGCGGCTACGCCGTTATCCAGCGGTACCACCCATAAATGTTCTTTTGAGACAGTGTCATCCGGAAGCACCACCGTGCATTGCGCCGGGTCGCGGCCTACCAGCAGTCCCTTCTTGGGGATTTGGAATCGGTTTCCGCTCAAAGGTCCATTGTTGATATAGAGCGACCCGAAACTCTCAGTCTGCGGCGCGACCGGCCTAAACGGCTCGGCAGCGATTGCATGCGAGGCGGCCGGACCCTGCTGCGATTGCGGCACGGTCAACGCCACTTTTGGCGGCACGGGCTTGCGGAACAGCAGAGTGATTATGACGAGCAACGCAATCAGAAGAGCGGCGGCGATTCCCGTCACCATGCCGATTCCCAGCCTGTCGACCCAGTACGCCAGCGGATTCTCGAGTCGGAGGTTTTCCGCCGCCTGTAGCTGCAGCCTCGTCGCATCGGGTTCGTTGGGCATCAATTCCAACACGCTCCCCATCAGCTCGTGAGCTTGGTACCAGTGCTGGCCGGCATAGGCGTCGAGGGCGTTGTGCCACACTCGATCGAAGGCTCCGCGCTCCGGATCGGCCCCGGCCTGGCGCACGAACTCCATCGCCGTGTTGATGGGGACGAAGAAATTCAGCCCCGAAACCGAGCCTTCCGATTTATTCAACGTGTAAGTCGCGATGCCGACCACCTTGCCGTTGCCGTCGAACGCCGGCCCGCCGCTGTTTCCGTGGTTGATTGTTGCTTCCGACTGGAGAACCGGAGTTCCCTTGTAATCGGTCTTGTTCACCGCCGAAATCCGCCCGTTGGTCACGGTAGGGATCAGCGCCGAGCGCTCGCTGAACAGGCCGGAAAGCGTAGCGTTCGTGGCCTCACCCGGGTACCCGATCACGGTCAGCGTATCGCCCACGTTCACTTCGTCCGAGTTGCCGAGCGCGACCGTGGGCAGGTTCTTGCCGTCGATCTTGATGATCGCGATATCCTTGCCATTTTCATCGATCGGATCGCTGTATGCCTTGATCTCGCCCACATACGAGGCGCCGTTGCTCAAATGCACCGTCAAGCTCATGCTCTCGATGCGCATCGTCCCGGCTTCGAAATACTTCTTCAATTCCTCGATGACTTTTTCCTTCTCGTCATCGGTGAGTTGCCGGTTAAGCTGCTTGGCTTCTGTTTCCAGCACGGCACGCGTCACCATTGGCGCCGCGATCAGGATGCGGTCGCGCTGCGCCTTGGGGTCTTTCTCGTTCGCCAGTTGCGCCACGTGGCCGTTCGTGATCAGGTAGCCGTCGGGACGATACAGGAACCCGGAGCCCCAAAAGCCCGGCGTCACGCTCCACGGGCCAAGCGTGGCTTTGAACTCCACATAGATCAGGACCACGCCCGGTTGCAACTCCAGGTCCTTGCGGCTCTCCGGACTCAGCAGCGAGGCCGCACCGAAGCACACGGGTACCGATGGAAACAGCATTAGGCAAGCGGCGAGCGCTGCCAGCCACCGAGCCGCCCATGAGCGGCCCGTGGTTGGGGTTCGCATTGCGATCGAAATCTGCATGATTCTCTCCACTTTCCCTCTTAGTTGTTCTCGTCTTGCTGGATCTCGGTGACTCTGCCATTTCGGAGGATCACCTTCAAGCCATGGTGATAGACATAAGTGATTTGGAGACCGTCGTTCACAACCTTCGCTGGATCCCCGAGAACTGCCTTTACCTCTGCGGCCGTCTGGCCTTTCTTCACTCTTTGCACTGGCGGCGCCGATGCGGGCTCGATGTCGGCCTTGGACCTTGCGGAAGTATCATTCGTCTTTCCCTTTCGCGGACGTGTAGCCGGCTTGTTGACCTGAGCTTGCCCGGAGGGATCCGCCGAGACCGGCCCGTTCGCGACGGGGACCTTGGCCGCGGGCTTCTCCGGTTTCGCGGGCAGTGGATCGAGGGGAGGCACGCTTTGTTCCGGT
>JASHTH010000369.1 GCA_030040655.1 Acidobacteriaceae bacterium
CTCTTCGTTCATCCCACGCCGGTCCATTGCATTCGTGAGCATCATAAGTTCTTTTTGCCGTCCCGAAACGGCTGCGAACGGCGAGCACTGCGATGGCGAAGTGCACTGAATGCGAGAAATGAAGGCCATCTTCCTCGGAGATTTTCGGAATGTAGACCCGGTGCCCCGAACGCAGTGACGATCCGATCAGATCAGAAACCATGGCAAGAGAGAATTGGACGATGGTATTGGGACCCCGCCATCAGGTTCTGCTTGTCAACCGCCGGCTTCGACTTTTGCGTTGGTCGCAGCCGATACGAAGGTAGCGACCAATACCTTTGTCGGATGGCGCTTCGGGAACTTGGATCATCATGAATCTCGGGACTTGTCTTTGCAGGGTCGGGCTAGACCGTTTTACGAAATAGTTTGTGCTCTCTCGCGATGCCCCAAGTCGCCGCTCCTTAAGGTCGCGTGGACTCATCGATTGCGGATTCGGATGCAGAATTTCCTACAACGGTATAGTTCGCAGCAGACGTCAGCCAAGGGCGATCGGCACATTGTCATCACAGGAGCTGAACAACATGAAACGTGTCGTCATTGTTGGAGGCGGCTTTGCCGGCGTAAGCTGCGCCCGCAGGCTGGCATCAAATGCAAATGTTCACGTCACGCTGATCGACAAGAACAATTACCAACAGTTCCAGCCATTGCTTTACCAAGTGGCAACGGCCTTGTTGGGGCCTGGTAACGCGGCATTTTCGTTGCGCTCGCTCCTTCGCGGCCATGCCAATGTGGATGTCAAGATGGCGGAGGTGATCTCAGCCGATCTCACAAGGCGAACGGTTGAAACTGCGGATGGAAAGAAGTATCAGGGTGATTTCCTGGTTCTCGCTGCCGGCGCCCAGGCGAATTTCTTCGGCACCACCGGGGCGGAACAACATGCCTACCCGTTGTACTCACTTCGGGATGCCGAGTTGCTGCGTTCGCGCATTCTCATGCTCCTCGAGTCCGTCGATCGGGAGCCTTCACTGATCGACCAGGGAGCATTGAATTTCGTGGTTGTGGGAGCGGGGCCAACCGGAGCTGAGACAGCCGGTTCGCTTGGGCACTTAATCCAGACAGCGAGGAAAGACCTCTATAACAGCCTGGAGTGGACAAAAGCACAGATATTCCTGGTCGATATTGGCCATACAGTTTTGAACGGGTTTTCCAAGAAATCGCAAGAATATGCCATTCGGAAGTTGGAGTGGCGCGGAGTGCAAATCCGGTTCGGTGTGGCTGTCAAGGAGGTGCATTCCGGATATGTCCTGCTGTCGGACGGAACCAAGATCTTAACTCACACCGCGATCTGGGCCGGGGGACTGAAAGCGTCTTCGTTGTCGGACGCACTTGGCATACAGACCGGGCGTGGAGGACGCATTGACGTGCAGCCTGATTTTGGCGTCAGCGGCTTCCCAGGTGTTTATGCGCTAGGCGACTTTGCGAACATCGCCGGCGCGGACGGCAAACCGTTGCCACAGCTTGCATCGGTCGCGCAACAATCGGGTTACTATTGTGCCCGCCAAATCGTCGCCGCGATTGCAGGGAAGCCGGGCGAGCCGTTCCATTACTTCGACAAAGGGATTATGGCAATGATTGGACGCAACGCGGCGGTAGCTGAAATCGGCAAAAAGCGTTACGAACTGACCGGTCCGATTGCCTTCGCAGCATGGCTTGGCGTTCACGCCCTGCTGCTGATTCCGACGCGTGCGAAGATTGAAGCTTTCCTTGATTGGGCTTGGGACTATTTTGGCGGCTCGAATGTCGATCCGGTTCTCGATCGCCCCGAGCAGGTGGCCGTAAACTGGCACGCGGGCGAGGAAAAGGAATTGCTTCGGAAGACGAGTTAAGGCCCGGAATAGATGAGTGAGCCAACGGACAGGCCGGGACAGCGGAGCCCGAAACGCCACAACCCGACCGGTCCGGCGGGATACGTTGAAATCTCTCGCGCCCTGCCCAAGTCATTACAACGTGCGGCAGTCTCATCGGACGAAGATATCGATCGATACTTTCGTCCAATTGTTGCAATCCTGATGGTCTGGCTTAATCAGAACATGAGCGCCACGGGGAGGGCGGCGTCAGCGGTTCCGTGCGATGGCCGTCGCGGCCACCTTCATGATGCACCAACCCTGGGCGCTTCGAAGCGGGCAACGGCGGTGATTGCCACGGGGAAGCATATTAGTGATCTTGTGACGCCATCGCGCCCGGACGTTACGCGAGACTGCGGACTCAGTGCAAGAGGTTCAATCCGCATAAACAACATCAAACCACGCGTGGTCGCGGGCCGAATACCGGACTCGCGACGCGGCATAGGAGATTCCAAATGAGCTTGATCGAGCGCGCAATTTCGGCAAACCGTAAGAATGCAGCGCACCATGATCCTTCGCTGGCGCAGAAGCCGGCTCCGAAGATTGCAATCCTCACATGCATGGACCCCCGCCTGAACGAGTTGCTCGAATGGCTAGACATCAAGCCCGCCGATGCGGATGTGATTCGGAACGTTGGAACGGCAGCAACGGCGGATGTTGTGCGATCGCTGATGTTTTCAATTCACGTGCTGGGCGTGCGGGAGGTCATGGTCGTCGGGCACACTGGCTGCGGAATGGAAATCTTCTCGGAAGAAGAGTTCGAGAACCACATTCACACGCAAACCGGCGCGTGGGCAGTGGCTCCCGATAGATTCCACTGCTACAAGGACGTGAATCTCGTAACCCAGAAGCAGGTGCTGAAGCTCAGGTCGCATCCGTGGATTCCTTCGGACGTGGTAATTCGTGGATTCGTTTTTGATTTGTCAACAGGGAAACTGAGCGAAGTTACGCCGAAGGGCGACAGCGTCCTCGGCCTTGCCCACAAGAAAGCAAGCTAACCCGGAGACCAGCCAGAGAAAAACCGTCTCGAAGGAAAGTGGACCAAGTGACGGGGACGCTGGGTGGCGCGCTCCATGACGAGAGGTAGGCTCCAAATGCCGCTTTCCTCGGAGCAGGGAGGAGGGCGAGCGTTGTATAATCACATCCTCATCGGACTAAATCAGTCGGCTGCTGCCCATAGAGCGCTGCAGCGGGCAATTCGCCTCGCCGCGACGTTCAATGCGACGCTGACCGCGGTGGCCGTTATGCCGGCACTTCCTTTATATGCTGCTTACGCTACAGGCTTGGGCCCCGAAGCAGGGCAAATCATGGAAGCTGATCAGCACGCATCCTACGCAGAGTTACTGGAAAAGGCGCGAAAAGAAGCCAGGCAACACGGCATCGAAATCAAGACTGTCCTAAGCAACGGGTCAGTCACGGTTTCTCTGTTTGAGGCTGTGCGGATGAACCACATCGACCTGCTCGTGCTGGGGATCCATCCGGACCACGGCTTGCCGGGATGGCTGTCGAGCAGTACCTCTCACGAACTTGCCGAAGGGGCTACATGCGACGTTCTCGGAGTTCATTGACGTACTGCGGTATTGAGTTGCAACTCGTCGCCTTCATTGACATCAAAGTATCCAGTGGGGCCTTCCGCTCGCAGTCTCTCGAAAGGCAGATCCGGCGGTCTGTCGCGAACTAGCCGCCGGGTCGCGAGCGAAGACTGCAGTCTCAAGCAGTTGGGGTTTGCTATGAGCGCATGAAGCATACGGTCTGGGGATGGTCCGCAGCATCGAGCGGAGGCTGCGGCGTTGGCGGTTGTCGCCCCAACGAACGGTCTGGCAGCGGGAAGCGCCGTTCTCCTGGAAGCAGGAAGGTGACTTTTGCCATGACGGCTGTGAGCCAATATGGGTCAGAAGTAAGCCCAGGGAAAGCAAGTGATTGACGGCTCGGGAGGGGAGTGATCTATGCAACTTGGAATGGTGGGCCTTGGAAGAATGGGCGCAAACATGGTGAGGCGTCTCCTCAGAGGAGGCCACCAATGCGTGGTCTTCGACATGTCTTCGAAAGCAGTAGGCGAACTGGTGCAAGAGAAAGCGGAGGGAAGTTCATCTCTGAAGGAATTTGCAGCCAAGCTCTCGAAGCCGCGGGCGATATGGTTGATGGTCCCGGCCGCAGTGGTGGATGAAACGATCGCTGGCCTATTGTCTTATCTCGAGGCGGAAGACATCGTGATCGACGGCGGGAATTCCTATTATGTGGACGATATCCGGCGCGCCAAGGAACTGGCCACCAAGAAGATCCACTATCTGGATGTTGGGACGAGCGGTGGCGTGTGGGGCCTGGAGCGCGGCTATTGCATGATGATCGGCGGCGAAGGGGAGGTCGTGAAGCATCTCGATCCGGTCTTCTCAACACTGGCGCCTGGAAGGGGTGACGTACCGCGCACGCCGGGGCGCGAAAATATTGGCGGCACCGCCGAACAGGGGTATCTGCATTGCGGCCCGAACGGCGCCGGTCATTTTGTCAAGATGGTCCACAACGGTATCGAGTACGGCCTGATGGCTGCCTACGCCGAGGGCTTTGGCATCTTGCGCTCGGCCAACGCGGGAAAGCAGCGGGAGGCAATAGACGCAGAGACCACGCCCCTGCGCGACCCCGAGCTCTATCAATATGATCTCGATCTCCGCGACATTGCTGAGGTGTGGCGGCGCGGTAGCGTAGTTGCGTCGTGGCTGCTCGACCTTACGGCGGCCGGCCTGGCAGCAGATCCCGCTCTGTCCCGGTTCGAGGGGCGTGTTTCGGATTCGGGTGAGGGACGGTGGACGATCAAGGCAGCCATCGACGAAGCCATACCGGCCCCCGTGCTATCGGCTGCGCTGTATCAGCGTTTCACCTCACGCGGTGAAGCGGATTATCAGGACAAGCTGCTCTCGGCGATGCGTTTCGGCTTCGGCGGCCACATGGAAAAGCCCGCCAGCAAATAAGTTGGCCGGAAATGGAGGCCCTCATGCATAAATCCAAATCGGACGCGCTGGTCTTCTTTGGCGCGACCGGCGATTTGGCCTATAAGAAGATCTTTCCGGCGCTCCAGGCCATGGTCAAACGAGGGCATCTCGACGTGCCTGTGATCGGCGTGGCCAAGGCCGGCTGGAACCTGGAGCAACTTCGCGGACGGGCACGTGACAGCGTGGAGAAGCACGGGGGAATCGATGCCGCGGCCTTCGACAAGCTGTGCAGCTTGCTTCGCTACGTCGATGGTGACTACAACGACCCTCTCACCTTCCAGGCGATCCGTCAGGAACTTGGCGGGGCGGAACGGCCGGCGCATTACCTGGCCATACCACCGCTGCTCTTTGAGACGGTGGTGGAACAGTTGGCAAAATCGGGAAGTTCGCAGGGTGCTCGCGTTATTGTCGAGAAACCATTCGGTCACGATCTTTCCTCGGCGCAGGAGCTCAATCGGATCCTTCATTCAGTCTTCCCGGAAACTGAGATCTTTCGCATTGACCACTATCTCGGCAAGCGTCCTGTGAACAATGTGGTGATTTTCCGGTTTGCGAATGCATTCATGGAGCCGTTCTGGAATCGAAACTACATCGAAAGCGTCCAAATCACGATGGCAGAGGATTTCGGCGTGCAAGGCCGAGGCGCTTTCTACGATCAAACGGGCGCAATTCGCGATGTGGTCCAAAACCACCTGTTTCAGGTCCTTTCCAACCTCGCCATGGAGCCTCCAGTCCGCACGGATAGCGAGACGATTCGCGATGAGAAGGTGAAAGTATTGAAGGCGATTCGACCCCTTGATGCAAACAACCTGGTTCGCGGGCAATTTCGCGGTTATCGGCAGGAGGGCGGAGTTCGGTCCGATTCGAAAGTCGAGACATTCGCGGCACTGCGGCTGGAGATCGATTCGTGGCGTTGGAAAGAAGTGCCGTTCTACATCCGCGCGGGAAAGAATTTGCCGGTAACTTGCACCGAGGTTTTTGCCCGATTCCGCAAGCCTCCCACAGTCCTGAAGGAGAGCGTTGTGAAGCACAATCATATGCGGTTCCGGATCAGTCCGGAGATGGCCATCGCCATCGGTGCTACGGCGATGGGTCCCGGGGAGGTTCTTGAGGGCCAACATGTCGAAATCATGGCTAGTCGTCATCCCTGCCCCGACGAGATGGATGCATATGAGCGTGTGCTTGGCGACGCCATGGCGGGAGATGCCACTCTGTTTGCGCGTCAGGATTATGTAGAAGAGGCGTGGCGAATCGTTGATCCGGCGCTGAAAGCGGACACTCCCGTCTACGAATACGAGCAAGGCTCCTGGGGGCCAGGCGACGTAGAGCTGCGCATATCGCCCGAAGGGGGTTGGCACAACCCGATCACGACGGGCGATGAGAGCCCAAGCCAAAGCACAGTGCCGTGCTGATGAAGGCTTCTCCTCCGGCCGATGCGTGGGCGCGCGCTCGTGTCGACGAGATAAATCGCGCGAAGTCGAGCAACTTTCCGGGGCGTGCGCGCTGCGATCACATCACGTTCGACAAACGTCGCCCCCTGCGAATCATACGAGTTAGCACGCGTTCCGCAGCATGAAAAGAGAGGAGACCATCTTTTGACAAATATCGTCAATAGCCTGCGAGTTCGGGGAGGTGTGGTTCGCGAAAGTTTGCCGCATTAGCCGGATGGAATCATCGCCGATAGGCGCCGGCGCGCCCTCTTCGTGTGCGATCCATGCGGCGATGTGCAAGAGCTTATCGCTATATTCATTTAGAAAACGGTCCAGCGCCTGCTTTTGGTGCTGGGTCAATTCGGAGTCGATCTCTCGCCGCCCACAATGGCTGAGAAGAGAGAGTTCCAGCAGGTAGATTGAGCGCAAATCTGGCTGAAGTTTTTGAATCCGCTGACACTCGTCAAGGTCTTCCTCGCGCCGGTGGCGAAACTGAAACTCAAACTGCACAGCGTCCGTCTGCGATCCCAGACTGGCGAAGTTTTCGTTGATCTGGCTGCGTAGACGGCCGATCTGTGAAGCGGTACCCGCACTCCTGCGTGCCACGAGACAAACTCCAAACTGCGCCAGCATCCGTACGTTCCGCACCAGTAGTTTCTGCAGTTGCTCCGCATCGCTCTTCGCCCCGAAGCGGTCGAAGATAAAGCCCATGGCAAGAATACCCAGTAACACGCCAGCCACCTTGTC
>JASHTH010000370.1 GCA_030040655.1 Acidobacteriaceae bacterium
CGCTGACCGCGCTTGCTCGAAACCGTCTTCTTGACCACGTGCACATGCTCCACGAGCAACTTGCGCTCGTCGGGCAACACGCGCAGCACGCGGCCCTGCTTGCCGCGATCCGACCCGGTAATGACTTTCACCACGTCGTTACGATGAATATGCAGACTCGGCATCTCTTCTCCGAAGAGCTGACAGCCAACAGCTGACAGCTCACAGTTCCGTCTTCAACAAAAGCACAGTTCAACAAACTCAATGGGCGAACTGTCAGCTGCTTGCTGCCCGCTGTCAGCTTCCTACACCACTTCCGGCGCCAGCGAAGCGATCTTCAAAAACTTTTTCTCGCGCAGTTCGCGGGCCACCGGCCCGAAGACGCGCGTGCCCACCGGCTCGTGCGCATCGTCAATGACCACGGCCGCGTTTTCGTCGAAGCGGATGTAGGTGCCGTCTCGTCTGCGGTGCTCCTTGCGCGTGCGCACGATGACGGCCTTGACCACCTTGCCTTTCTTCACCGTGCCGTCGGGCGAAGCCTCCTTCACGGCCGCGGTCACCACGTCGCCCAGGCCGGCCTTCAGGCCCAGGCTGCCGCCGAGCGGAAGAATGACCTGCAGCTTGCGCGCGCCGGAGTTGTCGGCCACCGCGAGCATGGTTCTCATCTGCACTGCCATGGACTTGTCTCCTTTCCGCCTGCGCTACACCGCAACCGTGGGCTCGACGATCTCTTCGATCTGCGCCAGGTTCGAGCGCCGTACAATCTCTTCCAGGTTCCAACGCTTGAGCTTGCTCAACGGACGTGTCTCGCGAATGCGCACCATGTCGCCGATGCGCGCCGAATTCTGCTCGTCATGGGCGTAAAACTTCTTCGTCGCGCGCACGATCCGCTTGTATTTGCGGTGCGCTTTGCGCATTTCGACTTCGACTACGATAGTCTTCTGCATCTTGGTCGAGACCACCTGGCCGACCTTCTCGTTGCGCCGTTCCTCGCGGCGAGACGACTGCGCTGCTTCTGCTGTAGCCATGACTTAGCGCGCTCCCTTCTTGGATTCGACGGCGGCGGACGTATCGCGCAAGGCGCCCCGGATGCCCAGCTCGCGCTCGCGCGCCACGGTCTTGATCTGCGCGACCTCTTTGCGCAACTGGCGCAGCTTCTTCACGCCGTCGTTCTGTCCCAGCGAGACCTGGAAGCGCAACCGGAAGAGCTGCTCCGAAGTGGTCTTCTCGTGGTGTGCCAGCTCTTCGTCGCTCAGATTGCGAATTTTTTCGAGTTCCATAACTCCCTAGCTCCTGGCTTTCAGCTCCTAACTCCTAGCCTTTAGCTCTCAGCTTTCGGCTCTCGGCCTTCAGCTTCGTATCGCCTGCTCAAAGCCGCTCGATCCAACGCGTCGAGCTGATCGCTGAAAGCTGACGGCTGATGGCTGCCTTTCCTACTCCGCCGCCGGCGCCTCGGCTGCTTTTTCCACGCCCGGCCGGCGCACAAATTTGGTGCGCAGCGGCAGCTTGTGCGAGGCCAGGCGCATGGCTTCCTCGGCGATCTGCTGCGTTACGCCTTCCATCTCGAAGAGAATCTTCCCCGGCCGTACCACGGCGACCCAGTGATCGAGCGCGCCCTTGCCCGAGCCCATGCGGACTTCGGCCGGCTTCTTGGTGATGGGCTTGTCGGGGAAGAGTCGCAGCCAGATCTTGCCGCCGCGCTTGATGAAGCGTGTCATGGCGATGCGGCTGGCCTCGATCTGCCGGTCGGTGATGTAGCCGCACTCGACCACCTTCAGCCCATATTCGCCGAACGCCAGCGATGAGCCGCGCCATGCCTTGCCGCGCCGCTTGCCCTTCTGCTGCTTGCGAAACTTCACTTTCTTTGGCATCAACATGACAAAACTCCGAAGCCGCTAGCTCCTAGCCTGATCTCTGTCGCTACTGCCTGCTTCCCCCGCACATCAGCTAGGAGCTAGAGGCTAGGAGCGAAAAGCTGCTCTTAAAACACCGACGTTCCCCCCGCCGGCTCCTTGCGGCGCTTCTGCTCGTAGATATCGCCGCGATAGATCCATGTCTTGACGCCGATCACGCCGTAGGTCGTTTGCGCCTCGCTGAAGCCGTAGTCCACGTCGGCGCGCAGCGTGTGCAGCGGTAAGCGGCCTTGCAAGTACCATTCAGAGCGCGCGATCTCATTGCCGTTCAGCCGGCCGGAGACACGGACCTTGATCCCTTTGCAGCCGAAGCGCAGCGCCGAATCGACGCTCTTGCGCATGGCGCGGCGGAAACTGACCCGCTTTTCCAGTTGCAACGCGATGTTCTCCGAGACCAGCTGCGCGTCGAGCTCGGGCTTGTTCACCTCGATGATGTCGATGAAGACATCGCGGCTGGTGCGCTTGCCCAGTTCCACCTTGAGCTTTTCGATCTCCGCGCCTTTGCGGCCGATGACGATGCCGGGGCGCGCGGTGCGGATCAAAAAGCGCAGCTTGTTGCCGGGACGCTCGATTTCGACCGAGCTCACGCCGGCAGCCTTCAGCTTCTCGCGCAGCTCGGCTTTCAGCTTGACGTCCTCGACCAGAAGCTTGTCGTAGTCGCGTTCTGTAAACCACCGCGAGCGCCACGGCTTGTTCACTCCCAGCCGGAATCCGTATGGATGGACCTTCTGTCCCATGCTGTTTTCCTCGAAATCTTCAGGCCTTCGCGGCCGTCTTCTTCGCTGCTTTCTTGGTTGCCGTCGACGTCTTGGCAACCGATGCCTTCTTCGCAGCCGCCTTCTTAGCCGGCGCGGCCTTGACTTCCACGGGTTCCTCGGCGCGCGTGACAAGATTCGATCCGTCCACGCGTTCGGCGATCGATACCACCAGGTGCGCCAGCCTCCGCTGATAACGATAGGCCCGGCCCATCGGCGCGGGGCGAATGCGCTTCATGCGCGGCCCGTCGTTGGCCAATGCGCGCTTCACATAGAGCCGGTCGACGTCGAGGTCGATACCTTCCTCGCCGGCGATGAAGCGCGCGTTGTCCACCGCCGAAGTGAGCAGCTTGTGCACCACCGGAGCGATGCGCTTTTTGGTGAAAGCCGTCGCCTCCAGCGCTTCCTGCACGCCGCGTCCGCGGATCAGATTCAGCACCAGGCGCGCCTTCTGCGGCGATACGCGCTGGAACTTCGCTTCGGCCCGGTATTCTCTGGTTTCGACCGCCATGGTTCTGTTCCTTAGCTGCTAGCCTCTAGCTGCTAGCTTCTAGCTCGTCTTTTTCTACCAACTAAGCCGGCCTAACTCTCAGAGCTCCGATCTTTGCCAATCAGCTAGAAGCTAGTAGCTAACGGCTAGGAGCTGTCTTACTTCGGCTTAGCCACGGTCTCGGTCGGCGCTTTCGTGCCGCCGGTGTGTCCTTTGAAGGTGCGCGTCGGCGCAAACTCGCCCAGCTTGTGGCCCACCATGTTCTCGGTGATGTACACGGGCACAAACTTCTTGCCGTTGTGCACGGCGACGGTGTGCCCCACAAACTCGGGGAAGATCGTCGAGCGTCGCGACCACGTCTTGACCACCTTCTTGTCGTTGGCCGCGTTGAGCACACCGATCTTTAGCGTGAGATACGCATCCACAAACGGACCCTTTTTTGTCGAACGTGCCATAAAAACAGCTCCTAGCTGTTAGCTTCTAGCTTCTAGCTCGTCCGCTTCGAAACTATCTGCCGAATGATTCCCAAAGTCATGTTCTTCAGCATTCAAGCTAGCAGCCAGAAGCTAGTAGCTAGAAGCTGCCACTGTTACTTCTGCCTGCGCGCGACGATAAACGCATCCGTCCGCTTGTTGTTGCGCGTTTTGTAGCCGCGCGTCGGCTGGCCCCACGGCGTGACCGGATGGCGCCCGCCCGAAGTCTTGCCTTCGCCGCCGCCGTGCGGGTGATCCACGGGATTCATGGTCACGCCGCGGTTGGTCGGGCGAATGCCCATCCAGCGTTTGCGCCCGGCCTTGCCAATGGAAATATTCTCGTGATCGGTGTTGCCCACCTGTCCGATCGTCGCCATGCACTCGGCCAGCACCTTGCGCGTTTCGCCCGACGGCAATTTCAAAAGTGCGTAATCGCCTTCCTTGGCGACAAGCTGCGCCTGCGTTCCCGCCGAGCGCGCCATCTGCGCGCCCTTGCCCGGCCGCAGTTCGATGGCGTGCACCGTGGTGCCGGCAGGAATGTTCTTGAGCGGCAGCGCATTGCCCACCAGGATGTCGGCTTCGGGTCCGGAAGTGACCGTCGCGCCCACCTTCAGACCGAGCGG
>JASHTH010000371.1 GCA_030040655.1 Acidobacteriaceae bacterium
TAACCATTCTGAAATCGAAGCCAACATTCGACCCCCTGAACTGCTGATCATCGGTTGCAGCGCCCGCGTTCGCGTCATATCCTTCGATCCAGGAGCCCCAGATGTCCGACACCGCTGCATTCCCCTACGAAACTCGCCTCAACATCCTGCACCCGGCGCTCGAACTCATCGACGTGCAGGCCCTCGCCGACGCCTGCACCTTCCCGTGGTACAACCAGACGCTCTGCCAGGTGAATGGATCGGTGGTGCGCCTGGGTGTGATGCAGGGCGAGTACCACTGGCATAAGCACGACGAAGACGACGAGTTCTTCTTCGTCCTCGACGGCAGATTCCTGATCGATCTCGAGGACCGGACCATCGAGCTCGCGCCGCGCCAGGGATTCGTCGTGCCCAAGGGCGTCGTCCATCGCACCCGCGCTCCCGAGCGGTCCGTGATTCTGATGGTCGAAAATGCCGGCATCATTCCCACGGGGAATTGATCCGCGTAGAGCCGCTCCGCTCGATAGGATTCATGTTACGGTGAGGCATGCCTGCAGACGAATCTCGACGCGTGCAGACTGGCGTACGCTCGGTTCTCGAATGGATTCTCGACGCGATCATGGTCGCGGTGCTCATAGGTGCGGCAATCGGCACGCAGCGCGGGTTCGTGCGTGCGCTTGTCGTTGTTGCGATCGCGCTCATTCTCTTCAGCTGTTTCCTGCGGCTGCGGCGCTGGTTCTCGCGGAAGCCCGCGCATTCGCTCGATGAGCCCGGGTGACAGGCCCATACGATATAGTCAAGAAGGAATGCCAACGCAGGAGAACAAAAGCAGCGCCACGCCGCAGTCAACGCAGCAGGGCTTTGTCTATCTACCGCTGATCGCCGGGTGGTTGGTTCCCGGCGCGGGGCATTTCGTGTTGCGCAAGTGGGGCCGCGGCGCGCTCCTCGCGGCGTCCATCCTGGGCATGTTCCTTCTTGGCCTGGCCATGCAGGGCAAGGTTTACTCGAGCGCGAATGAGGTGCTCGACTTCCTCTGCATCATCGGCGACTTGGGCAACGGCCTGCTCTATTTCCTCAGCCGCGCCATCGGCCTGGGCGGCGAGCCGGAGCAAGTCACCACTGCCGACTGGGGCACGCGCTTCATCGTCGTCGCCGGGCTGCTCAACGTGATTGCCGCCGTAGACGCGCACAACCTGCGCACCGGGAGGAAGGCTTCGTGATCTTCCGTCCTTCGCATTTCACCGCGGTGCTTCTCTTTGCGCTATTCGTGTCGATCGTCTTCGGCATCACGCAGCGCGAGACGCCCAGGCGCATGTTCCGCTATGGCGCCTATTGCTTTGCGCTCTTTGTGCTTTCGGCGATTGTGCTGAGCTGGGTGATGTACTTCATCGCGCGATAATCATGATCTTCATCTTCCGCGCTTCAATTCCCCGATTGTCATCCTGAGCGACCGAAGTCCGCAGTTGCGGACGGAGGAGTCGAAGGATCTGCGTTTCCCCGATTGAGTCTACGCTCTTTGCCACACCGCCGCATCGAAGGTATGCGCGATCTCGTATCCGTCTGTACGATACAGCTCAATGGCGTCGGTGTTGGCTGCGGTGACGGTGAGCGAGATTTCGCCGGCGCCCAGCTTGACAAAGCAATCCGCGGCGATCGATAGCAGCATGCGCGCCAGGCCGCGCCGCCGGTAGGTCGGATGAACGCAAAGCTGCGTGATATGCCCGCTCTGGGGGCTCACGCGCGACCCCAGCACCAGCGCGATCAGCTCGCGAGTGCGCCGATCCAGCACCACGTGCGAAACCTGCGGCGCGAAGACTCCGCAGCCGGAGTAGCGGGCGATGTTGTGCAAGAAGCGCATCGAGCCCTGCACCGAGCAGTACTGATCGTTGATCTCGCTGTCGGAGTGGCCCTTGTAGGCCTCGGCGATGAGCCGCCCGGCGGCGCTCAGATCGTCGTCGCGCCACGGACGCAGCTCCAGCTCGGCCGGAAGTTCCACGCGCGGATCCGGAATCGCGCTCTCGAGCTGCCGCACCATGAAGAGTCTTCGGAAGACCTCAAACCCCGCATTGCGAAAGCTGCCCGCATGCGTGCCGGAAGGGTGCAATAGCAGTTGCGATTCGATGCGGCAGAGCTGCGGCGAATTGAGTAGCGTCTCAAAAAGATGGCGCAGAAGTGTCTCCTCGACTTCATGCGCCGCGCCGGAACCGGCATGCGAAGCGCCGTCGCCTTCGGGCATGGCAAAGACGTCGCCAATCACCGCCTTGGTTTCTTCGTAGACGCAGAAGACGTAGCCGGTCACCTGGCCGCTCTCGAGCGCGACGTAGCCCGGCAGCATGTGGCTGTCGAGATACTGCATCAGCAGCTTGGCCGAGGCGCGGTAGTCCCAGTGCAGGCGCTGCCTCCACACCTCGCCTTCGGCCTCCAGCACCGTGCGCAGCAAAGGCGCCGCGAAATGCCGCAGATCGAGGACTTCGATGGAAACGCCTGACGCCATGGTTTATCCCTATTGGACGCCGCAGAAACCGGCGCGAAACACTCCTCAACAGCTTCCCGCCGGCCGCAAGAAGCAGGCGGGCCGGAGCAATCCTTCCGGTTACTGTGCCACGAGTCGCGCCCGACTGCAAATTCCCGGCGGGTGACCGAACCCCATAGGATACGCCGCAGGCGGCGCGGTGCATGCCGCGATGGCCCGTGCCGGAAACGTCAATTCTCCCGGCTGCCCACCATGTAGACCATCAGCCCTTGCTCGGGCCAGCTGAAGAGCGGCTCATAGGGACGGCCTTCCAGATACTCGTCGAGCGCTCCCAGCGTGTGCAGATCGGCGCCGCCGCGTCCGGTCACGCGGACCACCAGCAAATGCTGCTCGTCGGGCACGCCGCTATCCTCGTAGTTGACCACCTGGCGATCGCTATAAAACGAAAGCCCGTATTCCACGTCGCGCCGCACGCGAAAGACGGCGATTGTCTCGTCGGGCGGGACGAGGCCTTCCAGACGCTCGTAGAGCGGGCGCGCGGAATAGGCTCGGTCGAGCAGATGAATCGTGTGCTTGGTGGCTCCGAATGCCGCAATGCCGAAGAAGGGTCCCACGCCGTAGAGAATCAGCATCAGCACCACGAGAACGCACGTCGTGGCCAGCCGCAGGCGGGCCACGCCCCAGCCGTTGACCACGATGAGGATGAGCAGGGCGGCCCCACAGGACGCCAGGCCCGCCGCCGCCAGCGCATGCGCCGGCGGCCAATGCGCGCCGTGGGCCACGAACCACGGCAGCGTCAACGCGAACAAGGTCATGCCGCCTACCAGAACGGCGTGGCCCAGCAACTCCCAGCGGTTGAGCCCGGGTCGGCGGCGGCGGTAGAGGTAGTCTCCGGTGAGGATGGTGATGGGCGGAATGGAAGGCAATATATAGCCGGGAAGCTTGGACTTGGAAAAAGAAAAAAAGACGATGGGGATGAGCGCCCAAAGCACCAGGAACTCAGGAAACGCATCTCCGGGTCGATGGACGGGGCGCGCCTTTTTGCCCGCATGGCGAATGCGCCACTCGGCCACCGAGGTTTGAATTCCGTCGACTAGCGCGCGCACGGCCACCACGGTCCACGGCATCATGCCCAGCAGCGCGACCACCAGGTAATACCAGACCGGATGGAAATGCGCATAGCGATCGGTGGCAAATCGCTCCAGGTTGTGTTCGAAGAAGAACTCCCGGAAAAACGTTGGGTTCTGGTGCTGAACGGCGATGAACCAGGGCAGCACGATGGCAAAATACAGCGCGATGCCCGGCCACCAGAGCGAGCGTTCGAGCAGATTCCACTCCCGGCGCAGAAAGGCAAACGCGGCGATGATCAGGATGGCCAGCAACGGCGCGACCGGACCTTTGGCCAGCGTGGCCACGCCGGTAAAGAAGTAGATGTCGAAGAGCCAGAACTTGGAATCGGTCTCGTACCAGGCGTACCAGCCGAGCAGGCCGATGGCCAGCGGCGCAGCCATCTGCATATCGGTCGACGCGCCCCGCGCAAACGCGATGATTCCCGTGCTGGCCACGGTGATCAGAGCGGCATCCAGATGGCCCCCCGGCCGGAATCGCTTCATGTGCAGGTAAATGAGCGCCACCATGATGAACGCGAAGCTGGTCGATGGCAGTCGCGCCGACCAGTCGTGGACGCCGAACTCCTGAAAGACGAACATCGCCCGCCAGTAGTAAAGCGCCGGCTTTTCCAGCCACGGCCGCCCATAGAGATAGGGCGTCACGCACGCGCTCAGCCGGGCTTTGAAGCCGTCCGCGTGATCGAAGCGATCGAGCATCTCGTGTGCGATCTGGGCATATCTGGGCTCGTCGGCGCCCACCAGGCCCAGCCCGTCGCCGCCCAGCAGCGGAGTCACTCCATAGAGAAGAAAAAAGACCGCGAAGAGTAGAAAGACGGCAATCTCGCATACGGTGGCCTTGTGCGGCAGCCGGCGGCGCAGGTTTTGAAGCGCGCCTTGAGTTGCAGGGTCCAGTGGAGTCTCCTCAGTTGCTCGAATGGTTCGGCCGTCGTCTATGGCAGTTTAGGAAACCATGTAGCCGGAGAGAGATCACTGAGTCGACGCGGCCAACCCCAGGGTCCCCAACGACATGTGTTCGTCGTTGGGGTGGGACCAACAGGGAGCGGCGACCTCGAGCAACATCCAAGCGGATACACGATTTCCTAAACTGCCCCTGCTTCGGCGGCGCATCGGTTCCCGGCTCCCGGCAAAGACGAAGACGCATTGCCCGCCGGAGAGGAGGCTGCTTCCAGCGCAGATTCGCGTCGTCTTTCGACAGGGACAAGGCTACCAGATTGGCGAAGGGACTCACGTAGCTTCAACGGGGGCTCGCGGCAAAATCGCCTACCACAGGACGCAGCTCGGCCAGAATCTCGTCCAGCGCGCGGGTCAGCGGTCCCTCCACCGTGCAGCCGGCGGCGTTTTCATGCCCGCCGCCGCCCAGCCGCTCGGCAATGGCCGCCACGTTGATCCGTCCTTTGCTGCGCAGGCTCAAACGGACGCGCCGCTCCGGCAGCTCGCGCAGAAACACCGCCGCCTCCACTCCCGTGATGCAAACCGCGTAGTTCACAATGCCTTCGCAGTCTTCCTCGGTCGCGCAGGTGCGCACCATGTCCTGATGCGTGATCCACAGCCAGGCGAGCCTGCCTTCGCGCTTCAGCGTGCTCAGCGCCGCGCCCAGCAGCAGGATTTTGGCCGCGGTGGTGGAGAAATAGATGTCCTGGGCAATGCGCACGGGGTCGGCCCCGGCCAGCGCCAGCTCGTGCGCCAGGGCAAAGGTCGAGGCATTGGTCGATCCGTAGCAAAAGCCGCCGGTGTCGGTCAGCAGCGTGGTGTAGAGACAGACGGCCATCTCCCGGGTGAGCGCGCCGCCGGCGGCTTTGCGCAACCGGTTGACCATCTCGCCCACGCTGGCCGCCTGGTGGTCGATCCAGTTGATGTGGCCGAAGTCGCGCCCGCTCAGGTGATGATCGATATTGATGAGGAAGAGATCTTCCAGGCCCTTCAGCCGCGCGCGTTCCAGGCCGTCGCACTCCAAAAGAATGGCCGCGTCGTAGGGGCCATGCACCCGCATGGCCGCTCGAATCGAGCTGGCATGCGGCAGGCCGCGATACACCAGGGGAACGCGGTCGGCGGTCACCAGGTCGGCGTGCTTGCCCAACTGCTCGAGCAGCATTCCCACGGCCAGCATGCTGCCCACCGCGTCGCCGTCGGGACGGCAGTGCGATGTGACCAGAAACCGCTCCCCGCGGCCGATCACTTCGACAATCCGGGCAACCGCATCGGCGGCCAAAGCCTCCGCCCCGGCCGCGCGGCGCACTTCGGCGGCGCGCAGATTCGCATCGGGCGCGGCATCGGCGTCGGGTTCGGGGAAGGGTCGGTTCATAGTTGGCTATTCCAGGTGCGGACGCTCGGCCGCGCGAGCCCGCTGGCGATCCTCCGCCGCGGCGAACTTACGCGTGCGAGACATGAGTTCTTCGATGCGCGCCTGCAGCCTTCCGGAACGGTCGGCGAGAAAGACCAGCTCCGGGACGTGGCGCACGCCCATCCTTTCCTTCAGCTCGTGGCGAACGTATCCCTTGGCGGCTTCCAGGCCGGCAATCGTATCGGCCTCGGCCTTCTCAATTTGATCCTTCGGCGCGTCCACCACGACGTAAACGCGGGCCGACTTGCCGCCGGGATTGAGCGACACTTCGCTCACAAAGCAGTTGCCGATGCGCGGGTCGACAAGCTCGCCTTCGATCATGGCGCCGATCTCCAGGCGCAACGTTTCGGCCACGCGATCCTG
>JASHTH010000372.1 GCA_030040655.1 Acidobacteriaceae bacterium
CTCGCGCAGCAGCACCTCCTCGAAGCGCTTCATGATCTCCGCCGTCTGGGTTGCATGAGAGCCCGATCCGGCTCCCAGGTGCACATCCGGCTTGGGAATATTGAGATCGGCAAAAAACTGATCTGACATCGCTTCGTCATAGTGTTGACCCGTGTGGACGAGCACGCTCTCGATCTCGAAACCGGCGAAATCGGAAGCCGTCGAACCGGATGACTCTTCCAAGCGATGGTTATGATCGCGAATCGCCGCCAGGATGGGCGCGGCCTTCATGAAGTTCGGCCTGGCGCCCACCACGGTCATGATCTTCGCTGTTCTTCGAATTCCCATTCGAGTTCCCGTGCTGTTCGAGCGTGCAGTTTCAGGGCGGTCTTTAGGAGATTCTACTGCCTTCCGGCAAACGCATACAGGTGCCTACCCAGGCCATTTGGCCGGCATTCTCAGCGTATCTTCAATCTTCCTTCCATAGATGCCGCCTTGCGCATTTCGCGGCTAACCACTCTCTGCGAATGGCAAATTGCCGCTCGGCAGCCTGCGAAGTTGAGATCATGCCTCATTCTTTGTCTTTGAAGCTTGCGGCCGAGGCGCCGGGCGGCCGCGCACGAGACGGGATGGACGCCGTCCAAGGCGCCTGCAGTTGGATGGCACGGTGGCTCGACCGCAATTCCGCCACGGCGCAAGCCTTGCGGGATTGCGACCCAACGGGGACCTGCGCAAGCCCAACATGCGAAGGATCGGGCTATCGATGGCCGCGGCGGTAAAATCCCCGTAATATGCAAATCAAAAAGGCGGTCATCACGGCAGCGGGGCCAAGGCAGCGCACCCTCCCGATGCAGACGCTGATCGATCAGCAAAGTGCGGAGCGGTCTGTGCTCAGCCTCGTGGTTGGAGAAGCGGTCCGCGCCGGAGTCAGCGACGTTTGCATCGTGGTGTGCCCTGGAGACGAAGAGGCCTATGCGAAGCTTTTGGCCAACGATCCGGTCCGGCTGACGTTCGCAGAGCAGACGGAGCAGGGAGGCTATGCTCACGCTGTTCTCTGCGCGCGGAATTTTGTGCGCGACGAGCCATTCCTCCATTGCGTTGGGGATCACATTTACGTAGGGCCGGAGTCCAGCGGAAGCGCGAAAAGGCTGGTTGAGGCGGCTAGCGCAGCCGAATGCAGTATCTCGTCGGTTCAAATCACCCGCGAGAGCCTCCTTCCCTTTTACGGAGCCGTTGGCGGTCATCCGGTTCCCGGAAAACCGGGTTTTTATCGCGTCGAAGCCGTTCTTGAAAAGCCTACGCCTACCGAGGCGGAACAGCGCCTTATTGTCCCGGGGTTGAGGAGCGGCCAATACCTCTGCTTCTACGGAATGCATGTTCTGACGCCAGCAATCTTTGAAATCCTGTCGACGGTGCTGGCAGATTCATCGGTTCGTCCGAGCCTCTCTTCGGCCCTCGCGGTGCTGGCCGCGCGCGAGCAGTATCTGGCCATGATCCAGAAGGGCCAGCGATTCGATGTCGGAGTCAAGTATGGACTCTTCACAGCCCAGCTCGCTCTGGCTCTGCAAGGAAAGGATCGGGACAAGGTCCTGACCGAATTGATCCAGGTACTGGCTGCCCGCGAGATGTTCTCTGAGAAGGGAGCGGACGAGTGAGCCGGCTGTGGACGATCATTGCTGCGACGGATCCGGAGACGCGCAATCGCTCTCTAGACAGCTTTTGCGCTCGCGCTGAAGCGGCGGAATTGATGGCCGAAGCGGCCGACCTGGAAGGATATCGCCGCCGCAACGAGAACCTGTATGAACGGGTTCGCGCGCTCTTTTTCCTCTATGCGATTCATCGGTTCCATCTTCCTACCCGATCGGAGATCGCCGCGGGCAAGACGCTGATCCCTTTTGCGGGCATGGAAAAGCTGCTGAATCGACGCTATGAGGAAGCGATCACCATCTTTCTCTCGGCGCAGGCTGCACAGGGCCCGAGTGACGGCATTTCGAGCGCTCTTGCTTGGGCTTACCGGGAGCTGGCCTTTGAGACACTCGCCAATCAGGTGCGCCGGAGCGTTCGCTCCGTGCGCGGCAACCAGTGGATGTTTCGGACCGGACATCCCGCGGACTACGCCTTGCGCCTTCGACGGGAACTCTTGCCAGGTTCGACAGAGGATCCGTTTCCCGTGCTGCATGAATCAACTCCAGTTCGCATGGACCTCAGTCACAGCGGATGGAGCGACATCTTTTTCCTCGGCATGGACCTTTACGAGTGGGCGCGGGTGCTGAATGTCTCGATCGACTTGGCGGTTTATGGGTCGAAAGCGCCGGAGCCGAAGCCGCCAGTAGAAGCCTACCTGCGCGTCATCGATCGGCCCGTCATCCGCCTGGTCAGCGTCGACCTGGATGCACGCGCAGAGATTCGTGAACTGCGGGAGATGTTCGATTTCGGCCGCGATTACCTCGGCCTGCTGAAGGCGGCCGTCATCGCTTCGGGCATTGTGCCTGCAGGCCTGGAAGGTTCGGATCAGCCTCTCTCGGACTTGTTGAGACAACTCATGGGCAGGGACGGGTTGGGCCTCGAGATCGTGAGTCACGTCAACAACATTCCTAAGGGTTCGCGCCTGGCCGTTTCCACCACCTTGCTGGCCTCGTTGATCTCGGTTTGCATGCGCGCCACCGGACAGGCCTCTTCGTTGACGGGGTCGCTGACGGAGCCCGAGCGCCGCCTGGTCGCCACGCGGGCCATTCTCGGGGAGTGGCTGGGCGGTTCCGGAGGTGGATGGCAGGATTCGGGGGGTGTCTGGCCGGGCATCAAGCTCATCGTGGGGGTTCCCGCGGCGGAAGGAGACGCCGAGTTCGGCATCAGTCGCGGCAGATTGCTGCCCAATCACCGGATCCTGGACGAGTCGGAAGTGAGTGCGGACACACGCCGGCGATTGCAGGACAGCCTGGTGCTGGTCCATGGCGGCATGGCGCAGGACGTAGGTCCGATCCTCGAGATGGTCACCGAGAGATACTTGCTGCGCTCAGGCGCCGAGTGGATCGCTCGCCAGCAGGCGTCGAAGATTCTCGACGAGATCCTCGACGATCTGCGCGCCGGAGATGTGCGCGCCATCGGCGGCGCCACGCAACGGAACTTCGATGGGCCTCTGCAGGCCATGATTCCCTGGGCGAGCAATCTCTATACGGAGACGCTCATCGAGCAGGTGCGTGCGACCTTTGGAGACGCTTTCTGGGGATTCTGGATGTTGGGAGGGATGTCAGGAGGCGGGATGGGCTTTATTTTCGATCCCGCGCGCCGATCGGAAGCGCAAGCTCGACTAGGAGCGTTGATGCGGGACGTGAGCAGCCGATTGGCGGGTGGAGTGGCCTTCGCCATGGAACCGGTGGTTTACAACTTCTCCATCGATGAACGCGGCACATTTGCCGAGTTGCTGGCGGGCGATTCTGCCGCGCTGCCTGACGGGTATTACAACCTGATGCTGCCGGCCGTTTTGCGAAAGGACCAAAGATTGCTCTCTGCCAGCGAAAGGTCCGACCTTAAGCGCTTCAGTCTTCGCTGTCACAGGGAAATGGGCGCCGAGGAGCGGGTCCGGGGATTTCTCGATCGGATTCTGCCGCTCGCCAGCGAAAGCGAGGATCAGGGAGACACGTTGGAAGCTCTGCTGGCGCAGAACGGTTTCGACCCGATCCAGCACGAGCGAATTCAAACGGAGCTGCGCGCCGGTCAAATCGGACTTGCACAGAATCGGGTTCCAGCGTCGGTTGTGATTGAAGATGTTTCGCCGGAATCTGTGTTCGATGCGCGGGAGGAGCCTTACGCGCAGTATTGCCGAATGGGTGAAGACGCGCTGACTTCCGGATCCGTCGCCGTGGTGACGTTGGGCGGCGGCGCGGGTAGCCGCTGGACCCGTGGCGCCGGCGTAGTGAAGGGGCTCAGCCCATTTTGCCGGCTGGCGGGAAAACACCGGACATTTCTCGAAGTCCATCTGGCAAAGAGCAGGCGAGCCGGCCGCAGATCCGGTTGCGTGGTGCCGCATGTCATCACGACCAGCTATCTGACGCACAAACCCACCGATCGACTGCTGCGCCTGGAGCAGAATTACAAGTACGAGGGCCCGCTATATCTTTCGCCCGGACGCAGCGTAGGCCTGCGGCTCGTCCCCATGGTCCGCGATCTCAGATTTGCCTGGGAAGCGACTCCGCAACAGATGCTCGACGAGCAGGCGCAGAAGGTGCGCGACAGTTCGCGGGCGGCGCTGATCGCGTGGGCGCAGCAGTGCGGCGAAGGAAGCAATTACACCGACAATCTTCCCTTGCAGTGCCTGCACCCGATGGGACACTGGTACGAGGTGCCGAATCTGTTTCGCAATGGCGTACTCCGCGCACTGCTGGAAGAGAAGCCGAAGTTGCGATACCTGATGGTTCACAACATCGATACGGTTGGCGCGGATCTCGATCCAGGGATTCTCGGCCGCCACATGGCCACTCAGGCCGCCATGACGGTCGAGGTGATGACTCGCCGCATCGAGGATCGCGGCGGGGGCCTCGCCAGCGTCGATGGCCGCGTGCGCATTGTGGAGGGGCTGGCGCTGCCGTCGGAAGAGACCGAGTTCAGGCTTTCGTATTACAACTCGAATACATTCTGGATCGGCATCGATGCGCTGCTGCGGGTCTTCGGGCTGGGCCGGGCGGACTTGCAGAATGAGAGCAAAACAGCCGATGCGGTTCGCGCCATGGCTGCCCGCATGCCGACATACGTCACCCTGAAGGATGTGAAGAAGAGGTGGGGAAAAGGACAGGAGGACGTCTACCCGGTTACCCAGTTCGAAAAGCTATGGGTGGACATGACAGCTCTGCCCCAGATGCAATGCGAGTATGCCGTGGTTCCGCGTGCGCGTGGACAGCAGTTGAAAGAGCCGGCCCAGCTGGACGGATGGCTGCGCGACGGCTCGGCCGAGTTTGTTACGCGACTGTGTGAATTTAGCGATTAGAGCATTTCTCAAATTGCAGCGAAGAACTTTGAGTCCGTTGCAAGGCGGCTCTTTCTTGGGAAAAGGCCGCTTAGGGCCTGTTAACACTACTGGGGTGGCGGCGACGGGCG
>JASHTH010000373.1 GCA_030040655.1 Acidobacteriaceae bacterium
GGTCCTCCATGCCGATGGTCAGGGGCATGGGCCGCGAAACCGCAATGCCGTCGAGGAGCTTGAGGTGATCGCGAAAGTCGATGAAATCCGGATAGGAGTTGGGAACGACCTCGCCGTTGGGAGTGACGGAATTGAGCGTAACCAGTCGTGCGGGATCGGAGACGCCGCCCAGCGGCTGGATCAGCACCGCGTTGATCCAGGTGAAGACCGTTGCTCCGGCGCCAATTCCAATCGCCAGCGTGAGCACGGCAACCGCCGTAAAGCCGCGGTTGCGCATCATCGTGCGCAGCGCATAGCGCACGTCGTGCAGCAAGTCTTCGAGCCAAGGAAGTGTCGCGCGCTCACGATACGCCTGGCGCGCCTGCTCCGCGCCACCCAGGCGAACCAATGCCTGCCGGCGCGCCTCCTGTTGGCTCAACCCGGCGCGCATCCCGTCCGCGGTGTGCAGCGCGACGTGCCCCGCGAGTTCGGCTTCGAATTCTTCCTCCGTCCCGGAATGCCCGAGAAAGCCACGCAACCGAAACCAGAGTGCCTTAAGCTTTCGCATACGCCTCCCCTATTCCACCCGCAATGCCTGCATGGGATCGACCGACGCCGCACGCCGCGCCGGCAGCAGCGAAGCCGCGACAGCGGTTGCCGCCAGAACCACGGCCGCCAGGCAAAAGATCGCTGGATTGATCGGGCTCATTTCGAACAACAAGCTGGCGAGCAAGCGGCTGGTTGCCAGCGCACCGGCAAGCCCGATCGCAATGCCGACAAATGCCAGACGCAGCCCCGAGCCAAGAACCATGCGCAGCACATCGGCGCGCTTTGCGCCCAGCGCCATTCGCACCCCGATCTCGCGCGTTCGCCGCGAAACCGAATACGCCATCAGCCCATAGACGCCGATGCACGCAAGGACGAGTGCCAGCGCGGCGAAGCCGCCGATGAGCACCGAACTGGCGCGGCGAACCGCCAGCGACTGCGCCGTGAGCGCGTCCATCGTGATCGCTTTGAGGACGGCAAGGTTGGGATCGACACTCCACATCGCCTGCTCTGCCGCCTTCGTCATCGCCTCCGGATCGGTCGTGGTGCGGATCGTGAACGCAATCAGCGGAAACGGAACCTGATCGAGCGGCCGATAGATGTCAGAGTGCGTCGGCTTGTCCTGGCCGAAAGCCTTCACGTCGCCGGTGACGCCCACAATCTGCCACCAATCGGGTTTGCTGGCAGCGCCCAGATTCAGCATCTGCCCGATCGGATCCTGGCCTTTGAAGTACTGCCGCGCCAGGGTCTCATTGATCATAGCCACATGCGGCGCGCCGTCGCCATCCGATGCCGTGAAGGCGCGCCCGCGCAGCAGCGGAATCTGCATGGCCCTTGGGTACTCGGGCGTGATCAATCGATCGTCGGCCTCCGGGGGCTTTTGTCCTGCGGCGAGCGATTGGCCGGGTGCAAGAAAGTTCACCACTCCCCAAAAGCCGCTCAAGGGGAGGTAATTCGTAGCCGCCGCGGAACGCACACCAGGCAGCGCGTCGAGTCGCTGCAACGTCTCGTCGACAAACTGGCGTCGCTTGGCCGGATTCTGCGATGGGTATCGGTCGAAGGGCAGCAAAACCTGCAAAGACAAAACGCGGTCCGGCTGGAATCCCAGGTCGGCGTTCAGCACTTTCTGAAAACTGGCGATCAGCAGCCCGGCAGCGGTCAGCAGGACCAGCGACATTGAAACTTCGCCCACGACGACGGCGCTGCGCGATCGGCTCGACCAGCGCGATCCGGAGCTGCCGCGTGCGAAGTCCTTGACCGCAAGATCGGCATTGGTGTGGAGGGCCTTGAGGACCGGGACAATGCCGAAAAGAAACGTAGTGAAGAGCGTAAGGGCCAGCGCAAACAGCAGGACTCCACGATCGACGGGGATCTGAGTCAGCTTGGGGATATTCAGGTTGGCCACGTCGTTGGGAAACAGAACGAGAAGATAGTGCGTCCCCAGCGCCGCAAGGCCAACGCCTGCCGCGCCGCCCAGCGCGGCCAGCAGCAGGCTCTCGGTCACAAACTGGCGCAGCAGCCGCCGCCGCGTTGCTCCCAGCGCCATGCGCACCGCGATCTCCTTTTGCCGTTCGGCATTGCGAGCCAGCGCCAGGCCGGCGGTATTCGCGCAGGCGATCAGCAGCAGGGCGGTCACCGCGCCCATCAAAACCAGAAGAGGCATGCGGATGTCACCGTCGATCTCCTCGCGCAGCGGAACCACCACGACATGATTACCGCTGTCGGTATCGGGATGAGCGGCGATGAGCTCCGCTTCCAAAGAATTCAGCGTCTTCTGCGCCTGCGCCGGCGAAATGCCGGGACGCAGTTTTCCTAGAATGCGCACGTAGCTGTGCTTGAAGTCGTTGAAATCCCCGGGAGCCATGCCGATCGGCGTCCATAGCGCGGTGCCCGAAGGCCGGTCGAACCCTTTCGGCATCACGCCCAGCACGGTGTACGCGCTGCCGTCGAGCGCGATCGCTTTGCCCACGATGGAGGGATCGGAGTTGAAGGTCGCTTCCCACAGATGGTGGCTCAGCACGGTTAGCTTGGGACCGTTCGGCCGATCCTCCTGGTCGGTGTAAAGCCGCCCCAGCTCGGGCTGCACGCCCAAGAGGCGCAGATAGTTCGCCGAGACCGCGTACCCCATGATGTACTGCGGCGCTCCGGCGCCGGTGAGCGTGAATTCGTTGTCGTAGGAAGGCGCAAGATCCTCAAAGACGCCGCTGCGCTGTTTCCAAGCTGCAAAATCGCCGGGCGAGCTGGGCTCCGGATCGTCGCCGCTGGCGCGATTGGCGGTCCATACCACGACGATCCGGTCCGCATCCGGGTAGGGCAGCGGAGCGAGCAATACGGCCTTCACCACTGAGTAGATCGCCGTGGTTGCGCCGATTCCAAGCGCCAACACCAGCGTAGCTGTGATCGTGAATCCCGGACTCTTGCGAAGTACGCGCGCGCTGAATCGAACATCCTGCCAGATTCGCTCCAATTGCGGCACGCGCTGCCGCTCGCGCCAGGCCTGCCGCGCCTGCTCGGCCCCGCCCAGCCGAATCAGCGCCTGGCGGCGCGCTTCCTCGCGTGTTAGGCCGGCGCGCACGCCGTCCTCAACGTGCATGGCAATATGGCTCTCGAGTTCGGCGTCGAACTCGCCTTCGCCCTCACTCTCGCCGCCGGCGCCGCGCAACAGCCAGGCGAGCCGCATCCATGTTGCGCGCAGCCGGGCACGCAGTCTGTCCATCACCGTCTCCTCTTATCCCTGCCGTGCCGGCGCCAGAAATCGCGCCAGGATCTCGGTGGTCTGCTCCCAGTCGGCCGCGGCCTTACGCACCTGGCGCTGGCCGGCCTTGGTAAGCTCGTAGAACTTCGCCTTGCGATTGTTCTCCGAAGCCCCCCACTTCGACTTGATGTAGCCCTCCTGCTCCAGCTTGAGCAGCGCGGGATAGAGCGTTCCGTAGTTCAGCGCCAGCAGATCGCCGCTGGTCTGCTCGATGCGCCGCGCCAGGCCGTAGCCGTGCTGCGGCCCCATGGTTTCGAGCGTGCGCAGAACCATCAGCGCCAGCGTTCCCTGCCACACATCGGTCTTATCGCTCACTATTCCCTCCTCTGGCGAACCCATAGGAGTACTCTACGCCCGCTTCTATGGGAACGCAATAGGAAAGGCGAAAGTTCCCGGGAAAATGTGACGAACGGCCGACGCGCCGTGGTAGCCTTGCGCTGAATCCTTCCCTACCCCGTTCCCGACCGGAGGAGCTTTTCGATGTTTCTACGATTTCCCGCAGCGTTGGCTTTTGCCTTTGCCACGTTGACGTTGGCTGCACAAGCCCCCGCGCCTCCTGCCGATCTTGCCGCATCGTCCGAGCAGCAGCTTCCCGCGCTGACTGAGACTTACAAGCATCTGCACCGCAACCCCGAGCTCTCGCAGCACGAAGAGAAGACCTCGGCCTTCCTGGCCGCCGAGTTGCGCAAGCTGGGCTACGCCGTTTCAGAGCACGTGGGCAAATATGACGATGGCACCCAGGCCTTCGGCGTCGTCGCAGTGCTCGAAAACGGGCAAGGCAAGCGCCTGTTGTTGCGCACCGACATGGACGCGCTGCCGGTCGTAGAGAAGACCGGCCTGGATTACGCCAGCACGGTCAAGACCACCAACGCGCAAGGCCAGGAGGTGGGTGTGATGCACGCCTGCGGCCACGATCTGCATATGACCGTGCTCCTGGGCGTCGCGAAAGAGATGGCGGATCGCAAGAGCCAGTGGCGCGGCACGCTGATGCTCATCGGCCAGCCCGCTGAGGAGATTATTCAAGGCGCACAGGCAATGCTGGCCGACCATCTGTACGAGCGCTTCGGCCGGCCGGACTTCGTCGTCGCCGAGCATGACAACCCCGGGATTCCCGCCGGCTCCGTTGCTTTCAAGGGCGGGCCGCTGCTGGCCGGCGACACCTCGCTGACGGTTACCATCCGCGGCATCGGCGGCCATGGCTCGGCACCGCAAGCCGGCAAAGATCCCATCGTGCTCGCTGCCGAGTTCATCATGACGGCGCAGACCATCGTCAGCCGCCAGATCGACCCCCAGCAGCCGGCGGTGCTCACCGTAGGCACCATTCATGGAGGCACGCAGAGCAACATCATTCCCGACGAAGTGAAGATGGGGCTCACGCTCCGCACCTATTCGCCCGCGCAGCGCGACCAGATCGTAGCCGACATTCGCCGCACCGCGAACGGCCTCGCCGAAGGCTACGGAATCCCCGCGGACCGGATGCCGGTCGTCACCGTGAACGAGTCGACGCCCGTGACCTTCAACGATCCGGCGCTTGCCGAACGCATTCAAGCCGATGCGGCTGCCGCCCTGGGAAAGGACCGCGTGCTCGAGGCGCACTCCGTCATGGGCAGCGAAGACGTGGG